>JAQUBU010000305.1 GCA_028686565.1 Syntrophomonadaceae bacterium | reverse complement strand
ATGGTACAGGGCTTAAGCTTCCTGGTTTCAAGCAAGGTTTGCAATCCTTCCTTTTCCAGGTCTCCTGGCAAAAGCAAGGAAAAACCTTTATAAGCAACGCGCAGAACCAGGGAATGGTTGTTGTAATCCTCTTCACTTGCTGCTGCTTCTGGGAAAAGCACCTTTATACTCCAATCTTTTTCAACTCTTATATCCTGCCCGCTTTCCAAACCCAACAAAGCTATATTCTTGCGGCGAGCGGTATTTAGCAGGATATCATAGTTCTCAGACTCCAAAAGGCTATGTGGCAAGCCAATATAACGAACCGGCATTTCATGGGCTACCTTCTCCAGCCCCTGCAGGTGGTCCAAATCAGGATGACTGTTTATTATCATATAAAGCTCGCGTATTCCTCTTTGATGAAGATACGGCAGAACTTTGCGTGTACCGACATCATAAAACTGACTGCCTCCGCCATTAAGCAGGATAAACTTGCCCTGAGGACTCTTTAACAATATGCTGTCACCCTGGCCTACATCAATAAACACCGCTTCCATAAGGCCTCGATTATATATTGAAGCGGGAAGACATATTGACAGCAAAAACGCAATAATTAAAAGGATACCGGGGAGCAACAGTTTTCTATGGTAACTCAAAATCCAATAATTCATTAGAAGTAGCAAACCTGCATAATAGGCAATTATCAATAATATGGATGGAGTTGCAACCCAAATAAATGCTCCCGGCATCTGCACTACTAAATGGTTAAGTAAAAGAATCAATTCTATAAAGAAACCGGCCGGATACAGAAAAAAGCTGGCAAGCCAGCTCCAGATTCCAGACAATATCAAGGCAAAGAATCCCAATATTACAACCGCAGCTGATAGGTAAGTAGTCAACAAATTGCTGAGCAATGCCAAAGGACTAAAAAGATTAAAATAATAAGCAGTAAGCGGGATAACCGCAACTTGCGCACAAAGGGAAACTAAAATCAGATCCCCTATAATGTTCTTGTACTTCAATTTTTCTTTAATTAAAGGATATAGATAAACCAGGCCCCAGGTTGCCAGAAAAGTGAGTTGAAATGTTATCATAAAGAGAGCACCGGGCTCTGCTGCAAGAATAATACAGCCCGCCAGTCCAAGACTGTTTAATAATTGCTTCTCCCGCCCCATATAGTGGGCAAATAAACCTAATGCTGCCATAATAATGGCACGCCTGACAGGTACTGGCCAGGATACCAGACTCCCATAAACAAGCATTAGAAAAAGGCAGGAAAAAAACTTCTTTTGGGGTGACATTTTTAATAGTGAAGTAAGCCAGGCACAAAGCAAGAGCAAAAAGCCAACATGCAGACCGGAAACTGAGAAAACATGGACAATGCCGGTTTTTTGAAAATCACTGTACTGTCCTTTTTCAATGTCTTCTACCTTGCCCAGCAGCATCCCCAGCAAAATAGCTGCTTCCTGCTGCGGCAATACATCATTGACCAGCTTTGCAAAGTTTTTATTAAACAAATTAATTGATCTTTGTGCAATGCCAGGCCCAGAAAGTATTTTTATTTCATCAATGTTCTTTACTATGAAAAGATAATAGATATGTTGATAGGAGAGGTAGCGCGGATAATTGAATTCGCCGGGATTCCCCGGCGGCACCGGGAGCTTTAAGGCCCCGTGTATCTGCACCTTCTCCCCCTTTTGAAGATCAATTTTGAAATAGCAGCTTACCTGCAGCTTTTTTTCTTCTGCCTGTATACTGTCACTCAAAAGAATAAAACGGGTTTTCTCCCCGTCATAAGTGGGAATATTCGTAATTGTCCCTGTCAATTCTATATTGTCGCGGGCTTTGAGTCCCAATGGTACCGGGTCCCCAACTGCCATAAAGTATAATACCCCCGCAGCAATTACAACCATACCGGTTAATGCCTGCCGGGAATACCTGTTTTGCAAAATCACCATAAAAGCCATAATTAATAGAAGCAGCAAGACCGCCAGCCAATAATTATTATAGGCTAGAAAAATAGCTGCTGCCAAAAATAAAAAAACCTCAAACCATGAGCTGATCATGTGTCTGCCTTTCCCAATGCTTTCTTTAACATTGGCAGTCTGATTCATCTTACACTAATAAGCTCCTTAATTGCCGCGAACTTCTTGTCCCCAATACCGGAGACATTTTTTAAATCTTCAATTTGTTTAAAATTCCCGTTACTGCTGCGATAATCAATTATACGTTGAGCTAAGGCCGGTCCTATCCCCGGCAAACGATCATCAAGCTCCTGAATTGTTGCCCTATTGATGTTTAATTTACTTTTAGCTGCAATGTCCGGGGCAGACATATTGGCATTTGTTCTTGGCTGGCTGGTGCTGCTTGGAGCATTCCCGTTTTCAAGATGCTCTTCTGCAAGCGGCACCAGGATACTTTCTCCATCGACCAATTCACGAGCCATATCCAGAAGATTCATCTGGGCACTATCTTTGGCCTCAGCCATATCGACAGCTTCATACAAGCGCGCTCCTTCCTGCAAACGATATACACCTGGTTTCTTTACTTCCCCGCATACAAAGACCTGTATAATTTGCTCTTCAGTCACCATTCCCCCTTCAGAGCTTTCAGTTCCTAATTTGTCATTCTCTATTATTATTTTTTCTTCTTGTCCCTGGTTTCTGAAATCAGCATATTTTAATCCCGCAGAAAAAACTGCAATCAATAGTAATACTAGCCCTGCTGTCAGGTAACGCTTGTCTATATTTTCCATAAATATTCACCTCTTCTGGGATTATTCGCCGTTATATGTAAATTTCCTCCACATTTATGATATTTTTGCATGTGAAATTAGTAAATACCTCATTTAGCATAATTTACAGCAGGATATTTTTTATTGCATATCGAATAAAATTTAGAGTAAATAATTTTAAAGATAAATACTTAAAAATCCTGAGTTGTTAGTGAAGGAGGATAAAAATGGATGTTGCCAGTTTGGCGAAATTGGGCGGAGTAAAGAAGTATAATATTGATGAGTTATTTTTTAATGCCGGAGATCCAGGGCATGAA
>JAQUBU010000046.1 GCA_028686565.1 Syntrophomonadaceae bacterium | reverse complement strand
ATTTAACAACCTTTCCCGGTATATCCCTTTTGAAGATGAACTTGAATTTATTCAGGCTTATGTCAGTATAGAAAAGGCACGGTTCAGGGACAAGCTGAGGGTGGAATATGAATTGGAGGATACCGGTGATTTGCGTTTACCACCGCTCATCCTGCAGCCCCTGGTGGAGAATGCAATCCGGCATGGTTTGAGGAAAAGCGTGCAGGGTGGCACCATAGTTCTGCGGGTGAAAAATGAAAAGGAACGGTTTGTTATCCAGGTTGAAGATAATGGAGCGGGTATGACCGGGGAACAGCTTGATAAAATCATGGCTGGAAAGTGGGAATATGGAACAGGGGTGGGAATTGCCAACATCAATCGACGACTCCTGGAGATGTATGGAACCGGTCTGGATATCAAGAGCATACCGGGAGAAGGTACAACCGTGACCATGGTAATTCCCCGGGAGAAGGGAGAAAGCAATGAAAGCCGTACTTATAGATGATGAGTATTACGCCCTGCAGGGTTTGAAAATGGTTTTTGAGGAAATCGGCGGGATAGAAATAGCCGGCATGTTCGAGGATGTCTTCGAGGCATTGGCGGCTATGGAAGCTATAAATCCGGAAATAATTTTTTTGGACATTGAAATGCCCGAATTGGATGGCATCAAAGCCTTTAACAGAATTCTCGCCAGCCATCCGGCTGTGAACATTGTTTTTGTAACTGCCTACAACCACTATGCCGTCCAGGCCTTTGAACTGAATGCTCTGGACTATGTAATTAAACCGGTTAAGAAAGAGAGGCTTGCGAAAACCCTGGAACGAATCAAACCGCTAATTGGGCAAACCAGCAGCGCAAAAAGAATCACTATAAACTGTTTCGGGCGTTTGTCGGTGCTGGTTGACGGGCAGGAAATCAATGTGGGCTGGAGAACCAAAAAGGCGGAGGAATTGATAGCTTATCTGTTGTGTGAAAAAGGACGATTTGTAAATAAGGAAAAGATTGCGGAAGCTCTCTGGCCTGAGTTGGACGGTGAGAAAAGTGTCGCCAACCTGTACCTGGCCTATTATTACCTCAAGAAGCAGGAAAAGAAATATGGATTACTGCTGCCCATTGAATCCACAAGGGGCAAAATGCGCGTTCTTCTGGAAGAAGTTGAGTGCGATATGGTTGCTTTTGAGCACAGACTGCAGAGCTGTTACCATATAGAGGATGAAAACATTGAATTGGCCGAAAATGCGGCGAAACTTTATCAGGGAATGCTCTTGCAGAATAATTACTATTCATGGGCCTTGGACAATCAGCAATATTATGAATTAGCCTATCTGGAACTGCTGCGGCGGATAATTGCTTATTATGCAAAGATCGGCAACATAAGCAAGCAAAGAATATATGAAAAGATGCTTTTAAATAAGATAGACTAAGGGCCAAAACATATCACTGTACGTACCTGTTGCGGTAAGCACTCCACATTCACACTTTATTCAAACACAAAGAGAGGAATATCTGCTAATGAACGAAAATATTGAACGGGATTTTATTGCCATAATTGAGCCTGACGGCAGAAACGCACTGGAGTGGCAATATCCTTCCCCGGGCTTGCCGCCGGATGTTCAAGCATGGCAAGAGAAATTCCATGCTTGAACATCCAGCGGCAATTATGCCTGTAGTCGCTTTGGAGTATCACCCAAAGAAATAAGCTTTAACTGTTCGTGCCCGTATTGGGCGCTGATGTGCAAACATGTAGACGCCGTCCTGTATGGAATCGGAGCCAGGCTGGATGAAGACCCTGTCCTGTTTTTCACCCTGAGAGCGGTGGATATCCATGATCTCATAACCAGAGCCATTCAAAACAAAACCCAAAACATGCTCAGAAAATCCGAGGCGAGTCAATCCAAGGTTGTCTCATCCAGGGGAAACAGAAGGACGCACATTTTGCTGCTTGGATATTATGATAATTAACATTAAATAAGTAAAGAAGGAAACCATTGGAACGGGAGGCAAAGTGGAAACACCACACAGATTATGGTAAAATCAGCTTGGCTTGGAATTGTGCTCCATTTAGAGAAAGCAGAAAATGAGAGCATGCTTACAAGTTGGAGCCTAATATGGCAAAACTGGAGCGAAACTAATATTTGCAACTGAATTTATATAACGGCAGTTTCCCGGTTATTAATGAAGGATGGGTAACACGATGAATGATTCTGTGAAAAGGTTCGTTGAGCGACGGCAGTTGTTCTCGGCTGAAAAAGACAAGCTGGAGAAAGATTCTGACCGCTTAAGCTCCATCCGGTTCTTTTTCTTCTGTACGGCTGCTTTGTTGACGATATTGGCATTTATTTATATTGGCAATAAAGCCGGGGCGATTATTTTAGGCATTTCGCTGATATTATTTCTAATCCTGATAGTCAAGCATGAGAAAGTAATTAAGCAGGTCAATTATTATCGCAATATGGCTGAAATAAATCATCAATGTATCCAGCGCATCGAAGGGGATTGGAACAGTTTTAAGGATGACGGGTCGGAATTTATAGATGCCGATCACAGATATACCGGCGATCTGGATATTTTCGGGCCGGCCTCCTTGTTTCAATGGATAAATACTGCCAATACCTATCACGGCAGGGAGTTTACCCGTAATTTACTGGAAAATCCTCAAAAGGATATGGAGAGTATTGGCAAAAGGCAGAACGCGATCAAAGAACTGGCCTTAAAGCTGGAGTTTTGCCAGGTTTTGCAATGTGCAGGGATGGAGAATAAGGATTTTACGAAAAATCCGGAAAGTCTTTTTGCCTATGCAGAAAGCACTGCGAGATTTTTCAATAAGGAATGGGTCAAATATTTTTTTTATTTGCTTCCGGCTGCAACGCTGCTATCACTGGCGGGCTGGTATTTAAACGGTCTGCTGTTCACATATTTATCTTTAATATTATTTGCAATTCAACTAATGATCAATATATGGGGCAGCCAGAAAGTCAATAATATTCTGGCTACGGTCTATGGTTATAAAACCAGGGTTTCAGTATATCAGGGCATATTTGCAATTTTGGAAAAGGAAGAATTCGCTGATGCTTATTTATTGGAATTGCAAGCATGTCTATTTGAAAAAAAGGAGCCGGCATCGCAATTAATCAAAAGTCTGGATAAGATTGTCGGGGCAATTGGATTTAAATATAATCCCATCGTTTATTTTTTTATTAACAATGTGTTCTTATGGGAATTCCATTGCTTGTTTGCCCTGGAGAAATGGCAGGACCGGGCGGGTTCTTCATTAAGAAATTGGGTCTATAATCTGGGGAGGTTTGAGTGTCTGTCGACTATGGCTTTAATCGCTCAGCTAAACCCCCGGTGGTGTTATCCGGAATTTGATGAAGGCAAGCTGCTTTTGACGGCTGGGGATTTGGGACACCCGCTGATCAATGCCCGGGACCGGGTTGCCAACCACCTGGCTATCGAAAATCAGATATGTATTGTTACGGGTTCAAATATGTCGGGAAAAACAACTTTGTTAAGAACTATTGGGGTAAATCTGGTCCTGGCATATGCGGGGGGACCGGTATGTGCACAGGAATTTCGCTGCTCGTTTATGGAGATATTCACCTCCATGAGAATCCGGGATGATTTAAACCACGGAATATCTACGTTTTATGCCGAGCTGTTAAGGATAAAAATGATTGTTGATTTTTCCAGGAAGCAGATCCCCATGATATTTTTAATCGATGAAGTATTCAGGGGAACCAATTCTCTGGACAGGGTAGCTGGTGCCCGGAATGTACTCATGAATTTGAACAGAAGCTGGATTATTGGTCTGGTATCTACTCATGATTATGAACTGTGTGATTTTGAGAATGACAAAAGCGGCAGGATAAAGAATTATCATTTTATTGAGACCTATGTCCAGAATGAAATAAGGTTTGATTACCGGTTGCGATCAGGGCCATGTAAAAGCAGCAACGCCAGATATTTAATGAAAATGGTGGGCATAGATATACTGGATTAGTCTTCTGTGATGAAGATAGCGGAAAATAAGCAAGCAGAGAACTAGAAACCAAGAATAAACAGGGGGATGGTTCTTTGGATGGCTGAAATCATTATTGCTGAGCATGTATCATCAATAATGACCAGCCATAGATCAGCCCCTATACCAAATTGTATAACACATATGAATTGAAGCTGTTATGGATATTTTGTCGCGGAAAGCATGGGGAAGTAAATCCCCAGGCACTTAAGATAATGGAGCTGTGTTTTCAATCATATTCAACAGGGCAGATTTCCTGTCTTATCTTATTTATTACAGTACGGCTGGTTGAGTTCATATAACGAGGCGAAAAGATGTCCCTGTTTCTTTAAACGGTCGGGTTCCTATTAACAGAGCAGGCGGGGGATTAGAACCCGCCGCCTCGTTGCAGCGGTGCGCAAGAAACTGCTCCGCAGTTTCTTCCGATGCTTAAATTTAAATCAAGTGATCAAATTATCTAAAGTTTCTTGACCGGTTTTTCTTTTGGAGGAGTGTATTTTTCTGCTTCTCCGGCGGTGCGGTTATATTCGGTTTCTCTTGTGCTTCGGTTATTTGAATTGCTTCGGGTTCCTCTGCTGGTTCTTGTATTGCGGGATCTTCTGGCGTTTCGCTTACCTCTGCTGCTTCGGGCTGATTAAGAGTTCTTTCTGCTGCTTCGGGTTTATCTTCCGTTTCAGCTTCAACTG
Organism: Syntrophomonadaceae bacterium; assembly: GCA_028686565.1. Classification (GTDB taxonomy): domain Bacteria; phylum Bacillota; class Syntrophomonadia; order Syntrophomonadales; family Syntrophomonadaceae; genus JAQUBU01. Next base: position 8,033 of record JAQUBU010000046.1, on the reverse strand, counting down.
CTGCCGGTGTTTCGGATATTTCTACTGCTTCAGTTATCACCGGGGTTTCGGTTTCCTGGAGCGCCTCAAGTGATTCTTTTATTTCTGCTTGCTTTGTTTTATCTGCTTCAGGAATTGGGAAATCTTTTTGTGGCTCTTGCGTATTTTCTGAGCTGATTATATCAGGAATTGAACTAGTGTATGATTTTACGGTAGCAAAGCGATTGTTACATAAGGGGCAAAATTTGTCATTTGACAAGGGAGTAGCGGATTTGCTCCACTGCTTGCAGGATTGGCATAACAACCAATGTGCCATAATAATGACTCCTTTCGTTAAAAAGCTTTCTTTTTCGAAAAGCAATTATCGATCTTTATAATATTTATGGCGCTAAATTTATTATATTACACTGGATTTTGTTGCGAGACATGCAGAAGAGGAAGAATGCCCGTATGACGGGCAAACAGACCATCAAAAAAAAGCGAATAGCTGCGTTATTCAATAATCCCGTTCAATCGACGCACCTTGTGTACGCCTCAATCAGGGGATTTAGCAAGAAGATTGAGAAAGATCCGGCTGCTCCCAGATACATAGAGACATTATGGGGCAGCGGTTATCGGTTTAATTCTTAAGCAAGCCCCGGCGCCGGTCATGGAATCAACACAAGTCTCCCTGGTCGTTATCTCCGAAATACCAGGCTTAAATCTATCTCCAGATCCTCCAGGATGCTTGGCCTGACCCGGGCATCATTTGCGTAAGTACCTGCCTTCTGGTATTTACCATTCTCATCGAGCAGATAAACGTCGAGCACTTGATCGAGAGGAAAGACCACCCAGTACTCTTTCACCCCGCTTCGTTCATACAGATTATATTTTTCGTTGAGGTCTTTTTTGCTTGTCGATTGTGATAGTATTTCCACGACCAGAGCCGGCGCTCCCCGGTAGCCGCGTTTGTCCAGATTGGATTTATCGCAGATCACGAGTATATCAGGCTGCACGACCGTTTGTATATCCTCGTCCTTTTCATCGTTTTCGGGCAGTTTTACATCGAAAGGTGCGTTAAAAACTTTACAATCTTTATCAATAAGGTAATTAGCCAACTGTCTAAAAATTTCTCCGGAAATAATCTGATGCTCCACCGACGGAGACGGGGCCATACTGTAAGGCACCCCCTCTATTAGTTCCCATCTTTCTTCGTCCGGCCATATCAGATAATCGCTATAGCTGTACTTAACACCCGGCTTATTTGAGGACATAGCCATTACACAGACCTCCTTTGCAATCCAGCAGATTTCCGATTACGCTATTTACAGTATATGCAAAACCCCTATCTCCAAGCAACAATGCAGAATGTAGTTTAGATAATCATTTCTCGAAGCAAGCTTTGTTCATATTCAATTTTTTACTATATATAATTACAGCTTTTGGGGTAAATAATAATACAAAAGAAAAAAACGCTGCTTTAGTGTTTTTTGAGTAAAGGAGTTGAATTAATGAATGACAGGGAGTTCAACGGAATAATGAACCGGGCTATTGAAGCAGAAGCAGAAGCCAGCGAGTTTTACCGTGATGTGGCAGGTAGAATTAATGATCCTGCGGTTAAACAGCTTTTCGCAGATTTCGCTAATGAGGAATATGAACATAAAAAACAGCTGGAAGAGATAAAAAGCAAAGAGATTTATGATTTCAACTTTAACGGAGCCCAGGATTTCAAGGTTTCTGAAAGCGTTGATTTACCGCGCCTATCGACAAAAATGAAGCCGCTGGATGCTATCGCCCTGGCTATGAAAAAAGAAGCTGAGGCCATAAAAACCTACTCCCAACTGGCTGCTTTTACCCGTGATCCGGGAAAACAAAAAATATATTCTGAGCTTGCAGAGATGGAGCAAGAGCACAAGGCCAGGATGGAAGCCCTTTATACAAATACCGCATTCCCGGAAGTTTGGTAAAGCGGTATTAGATTTGAAAAATCAGCCGCTGTTGCTATACCAGTCTGGGCTGCCGGGCATCTCACTTTTTTCTATTTCCCATACATTACGGGCAAATACTGCCAGCCGGGGCGCTGTCTCCCAGTGATAGCGGCGGAATGGAGCCTGTCTTAAAAGTGAAAAGAAGAAAAAATCACCTTCCCCCGAGCCTTAAAAATACTATTAAGGAAGCAAGCCTGTACCACTTTTGATGATACAGGCCTGCTTTTTGTGATTTGATTTTATAACTGCTTTTAAACCAGCCTCTTAAGCTCTAATAATCAACACAAACCAGATATGTCGAGTGTTTGCTGCTCCAGCGGGAATCTATCTACTCTTCAAAGGCTTCGCTTACTTTCCATACCTTCCAGACGTTGCCTACCAGATCGGGTCCCGGTTTAAGGGTTGGCTTGCCGGGTTTCCAGCCGGAAGGGGTGGCTTCAGTTCCCTGGGATTCGCGCACCAGTTGGAAAGCTTTAACTTGGCGGATGGATTCACTTACATTGCGGCCTACCGGAGGAGTTAGTACCTCAAAGCCCTGTATAATGCCGTCGGGATCAATGATAAATCTTCCTCTGGTTTCTACCCCGCTGTCCTCGTCATAGATGCCATACATTTTACCAATGCTGCCATCCTGGTCAGATAACATTAAAAAGGGAATGTCTTTGTTGATCATTTTCGACAACTCGTGGTCGTTCCACATTTTATGAACAAAAACACTGTCAACACTGACTGAAAGAACTTCAACACCCAGTGCTTGCAGTTCGGGGTATTTTTCAGCAACTGCTGAAATTTCGGTTGCTCAAACAAAGGTAAAATCACCTGGATAAAAACAGAGTAATACCCATTTTCCCTTATATTCAGAAAGACTAGTGTTGACAAACTTGCCCTGTCCAAAGGCAGGGGCTGTGAAATCTGGTGCTGGTTTACCTGCTTTTACCATGCTTCGCTTCGCCTCCTTTGTAATAACCTCATCAGTTGCATCTGTCCCGGCTTCCTGCTTCTTGATTGGCGGTCTCTGACATCCTGCTTTAAACTCCTCAGGCATTAGACTAGCCTCCTTTCTTAGCATAACTTTTGGTTATGGCTAATTAATAGCATATATACGAGCTTAAGTCTAGAAGTATTGTAAATATTCTGTTTCCTTTTGTATTTGCATATTTGCAAGTACGAGAAAAGTTTAGAAGATTAATGCATGGCAGCGAAAATATTTACCAAGGATAGTTTTAAAATATACCATCATCTGCCCCATTGAGTTAAACTACAGTTAGAATAATTAAGGAGATGTTAAAATGCGTGCGGTGGGATTAATTTCATGGGAAACCGGAACCGGCCAAAATACTGTGGCAGTCAATCTGGCAATTGGTTTAGCCCGGCAAGGGCAGAGGGTGCTAATAATTAATCTCAATCATAGTATGAGGATATTTGAATGGCTGCGCAAAAGTTCTGGTGGGGAAGGTTTGTCTTATAACCACATATATTCATCAAGCTACGAGGTTGATTTCGTCTATCCGGATGCCCGCGATATTGAACTGGAAAAGCTGAAATATCTGGAGTATGATTATGCCATTATTAATATCGGCGGCGAAGAGAAGGATTTCTGCAAACAAGGGATAGCCCGTTGCGATCTAATAATTGCCTGTACCCGGCTGAAAAGCCCGGATGAATGCAATAACTTGCTGGAACTGCAATCAAAGGTGAAAAAATACCGACAGGATGAGCGGGGGCTGGACTTGATACTGCCTATGCAGATTCACAGCGGGGAGTGGGAGATTAACAGCCAGCGCCTGTTTGAATTGATGGAAGCATTCGGCGATGAGATAATTGCCGATTTCCTGCCCCACTGTGAGCGGATTCATGATCTCTTCATTACCCAACAATCGGTATGGCAAATTCCGCAGCCGGCCATCATTGATGCCTTTGACCGGATGCTGGAGCGCATCAAAGAATTAAACAGCTAGTTAACCACACATTAAAGAAATATGTGCTAAGGAGATAAACATGGAGCAAATTGTTTTAAATCCAGTGGGTATGGTGACATCTGAATGTGGTGAGCCTGATGCTATGCCCCTGGGGGGGACGACCGCAGTGATTCAAATCCTTCCTGAATATGTCGATGCTCTCAAGGGGATAGAAGAGAATTCTCATATTTGGGTATTATCCTGGTTTCACAAAGCCCCTCGCGATATACTGAGAATTGTACCGGCCAAGGTGAATCCTGATTTACCTGAGTACGGAGTTTTCGGACTGCGGGCTTTTGCCCGTCCCAACCCGATTGGCTTGAGTCTGGCTGAACTCGAACGAGTGGAGGGCAATCTGATCTATGTGCGCGGCCTGGATGCTATTGGGGGGACGCCGGTTTTGGACATTAAACCATATTATGAAAATGATATTGTTTTCTCGCCTGATACCCCCTACATAAAAGGGAAAAACCGGGAGATACGACAGGGTATAATGCGCAAGCAAGCCTTTACCCATCATCGGGAAGACTGCCCGGAGCTTTATATTGCGGTGCGGATGGCAATAATAGCTGAAGAAGAACTGGGCAAATTGAATAGTGTTGAACTGAAAGTGGCGGTTAGTGGTCCATCTTGCCTGGGGGATTGTATTCAAGGAATAACCCGTTCCCGGCTGGCTCACCCAGTACGTTTTGCGTTTGAGCATGATGATAATCAATGCCGGACAGTTTGGTCCCGGGCGGGGCAGAGCTTAAGTATCACCCTGAAGAACCATCCGGAGCTGGAGCACATTAAAAACTGTCTGGATGAGCAATTGTTTGAGATAAAAAAGAATTAATGATCCTAGTACGCCTCGATCACGGGCTTGCTCTTCACTACCTTAATGGTAAGCGGTGCGAAAGAAACTGCTCCGAAGTTTCTTTCAATGCTTAAAAGGCTTTATTGACACTCCAAGGATGGTTCGCGCCATCCTTTTTTCTGTGTGTGTTTACCCAAGAAACGGAGAACATGACAGGCTAGATTTCAGCAAAAACATCTTTCAACGTTATCTCCAGTCCGGCGAAAGCACTTGATTTTATGGTCTCTCCGTCCTCAAACGTTTTTAGGTTGTCTATGTCTCTTTCAGGAGAAAAGGAGTATTGTAAAATACTTTTGTTTTCCAGGTTTACTACCCAGTATTCAAGGATACCGCTTTTCATGTACAGGTTTAATTTGATAACCATATCTTTGCCTTTGGTCGATGGAGACAATACTTCAACCACCAGTGTGGGTATCCCTTCGTATTTATTGGACTCGTTGACCTTGTCCAGATCGCATATAACAACGAGATCCGGCTGGACGACATTCGGATCTTCTTCGAACTTGGTCGCAAAACCAAAAAGTCTTATATCCAAGGGTGCTGTCAATGACCGGCAGGGCTTTCCTCTAAAATAGTTATAAAAGTGCCAGGCCATTTCGTTTATCACAATCTGATGCCTAAAGCTGGGTGAGGCCAGCAGGTAAATCTCTCCATCGATGAGTTCATACCTCTGATCGGAGGAGTCAACCAGGGCCATGTATTCTTCATAGCTGATTTTTTTGGTGGTTTTGTAACCTTTTGCTTCTTCGTGGACCAGATAATAATCGGGTTCAGTATAGCGAATCAGTTTGGCTACGCTTTTTCCATTTTTAGTAACAATAATATCTTCCTTCTCTACTAAGGAAAGATATTTCCCGAAAGCATTCTGCAAATCTGTGGTGTTGACATACATAAGCTTACCCCTTTCTTTTTTAAGCATCAGAAGAAACTGCTAAGCAGTTTCTAACAAACTGCTGCAAGGAGGCGGGGATAGGAATCAACTGCATGTTTTGATAATAGGAAGCTGACTTCCTAAAGAAGCGGGAGACATCTTTTCGCCTCCTTATATTAGCTATAATAATATAGCATAATAGCTAAACTGACAATATAATTTAGCTAAAAAATTGCATGTGGCACTAAGATATAGATATTAACTATGGCAATGCATATGAATCAGGTATTACACTATGGATGAATTATCATGGTATGTTTTTATTATCATAATTATCAGAGGTCGGTCCGGGTGTTTATGACATCCATTCGCCGAGAATCCCAAGTGCTGCAGAAATCAAGGAAGCACTATTTAGGATGCTTGAAAAAACACCGCCAGAGAAAAGCTCTGGGTAAATCCCGACTGCGGACTTAAAACCAGAGGGAACGCTGAAACGGTTCCCAGCCTTGAAAACCTGGTTGATGCCGCCCAAGAAGTAAGAAGGAGTCTTAAGCTATGAGAACAGCAGAGATATTCAAAAACAAAACAGTGCTGTCGCTGGAGATTTTTCCTCCCCGGCGAACCGCCTCCATTGATATAATTTACGATACCCTTGATGAATTGAAGGGGTTAAGCCCGGACTTCATCAGCGTAACCTATGGCGCCGGCGGCAGTGAGAATAACACCGCCACCCTGGAAATTGCTGCGGCTATCAAAAATGACTATGGAATAGAAAGCGTTGCCCATCTGCCTGGCATCTATCTCACCAAAGGCGATGTGCTGAAAATGCTGGATGGTTTTAAACAAAAGGGCATCGAAAACATTCTTGCCCTGCGCGGTGATATAAATCCTGAATTGGCACCGCAACGGGATTTCCGGTATGCCAGCGACTTAATTTCATTTATCAAGGAAAATGGCGACTTCAATATAATCGGAGCGTGTTATCCGGAGGGACACAACGAAAGCGGGAGTCTTATTGAAGATATCCGCAATCTTAAAACCAAGGTGGATGCCGGTACCGATCAGCTTATTACCCAGTTGTTTTTCGACAATAATCATTTCTATTCATTTCGGGAGCGGGCCGCCATTGCAGGAATAAACGTCCCGATTGAAGCGGGGATTATGCCGGTGGTAAACAAGAAGCAGATTGAGAAGATGGCAACGCTGTGCGGAGTTAAGCTGCCCCGGAAATTTACAGCCATGATGGAAAAGTACGAAAACAATCCAATTGCCATGCGTGATGCGGGAATTGCCTATGCCATCGATCAGATTGTTGACCTTTTGGCGCAGGACGTTGACGGAATCCATCTTTACACCATGAACAACCCGTATATCGCATACAAGATCTATGCTGCCATCAGCACCTTGCTGGCCGCATAATTAAGAAGACCTTCGCTTCTCATCGTCCTGAGCCCTTTGCTTTATAGCGGAGGGCTTTTCACATTACAGTATAGCCATAGTCGGAAATCACCCGCTTTAGCTCGGCAACATAATTCATGGCGATGGCGCTCAGATGAGCATGCTCATGGACTATCCAACCCACCAGCATCCTCTCGTCTGTTTCGAGTGGCACCGAAACAATATTATCGCCGTTTAAATCACTGTTTAAAACACCGGTACAGATTGTGTACCCATTCAATCCGATCAAGAGATTGAAAAGGGTTGCGCGGTCGCTGACATGGATAATTTTCTTATGAGGGACGGTGCTTAATATTTCTTCCGAAAAGTAGAACGAGTTATAATCGCCTTGTTCAAAGGCGAGAAAAGGGTAATCATCCAAATCTTCAAGAGTAACTGTTTTTTTCCTGACCAGCGGGTGAATTGAACTGATAAAAACATGCGGATCAGCTTCAAAAAGAGGATTAAAGGTCAAGTGGTTTTCTCTTAACAGCTTATTTAAGACCTTTTCATTAAAGTTGCTGAAATAAATAATACCAAGCTCGCTGCGAAGATTTTTGACATCTTCAATAATTTCATAGGTTCTCGTTTCACGAAGAGTAAATTCATACTCATCCACAGCCAATGCCTTGAGCAGGTTCACAAAGGCGTCGACAGCAAACGCGTAATGTTGAGTGGAAACTGAACAAAGCTGTTTGGAGGGCTTTTTACCCAGATAACGCTGTTCCAAAAGCTCGGACTGTTCTATGACCTGACGCGCGTAGGAAAGAAACTCCGTACCATCAATTGATAAAGATATGCCTTTGGTGCTACGATAAAATATTTCGATGCCAAGCTCGTTTTCCAGCTCCTTAACAGCGTTGGAAAGACTGGGCTGCGACATAAACAGTTGCTTTGCGGCCTCGGAAATAGAGCCGCATTCAACTATTTTGATAATGTATCTTAATTGCTGAAGTGTCATACTT
>JAQUBU010000304.1 GCA_028686565.1 Syntrophomonadaceae bacterium | reverse complement strand
GCTGAACTATTATCAGTTTTTTCTATCTTAAACTCCAACATACATTCTCCTTAAAATTAAGTGACCTTCCATCTTACCTATTTTATAAACATGGCATCGCCATAGCTGAAAAAGCGGTAATGCTCTTCTATCGCATGCCGGTAAGCGGTCATGGTACTATCGATCCCCGCCAGGGCAGCAACCAGCATCAGCAGCGAAGAACCGGGCAGGTGGAAATTGCTGACTAAGCTGTCAACCGCCCTGAATTCATAACCCGGGTAAATAAATTTGTTGGTTTCACCTTCACAAGCTGCAAAACCACAATGACCATTATATATTGTTTCCAGGGCTCTTACCACTGTAGTCCCCACCGCAATTATTTTGTTCCCTTGCTGCCGGGTATTATTCAGCATCAGGGCTGTATCTTCACTTACCCGAAAATATTCGTAATGCATATTATGCTTACGAATATCCTGGCTTTTAACCGGTCTGAAGGTTCCCGTACCAACATGCAAAAGGATGGAAGCTATATTAATCCCCTTTGCCTTGATTCGCTCCAGCAGTTTGCTGCTAAAATGCAGACCAGCAGTTGGTGCTGCTGCTGAACCACTTTCGCGGGCATATACGGTCTGGTATTTTTCCCTGTCTTCCTTCTCATCTATCCGATTAATATACGGCGGCAGGGGCATGTGTCCCATCTGCTCAAGAAATTCTTCTTCATCATGGCAATGATGAAAGACCAGTAATCTCCCGCCAGGTAAATCAAGTTCCTGTTTTATCTCAATCTCTACGTTACTATTATTGCCAAAACCCACTTTACTGCCTGCCCTTAATCTTTTTCCCGGCTTAACCAATGCTTCCCAGCCATCTCTTCGCCTTCTCAAAAGCAGTATTTCCACTTTGGCGCCACTGTCTTTATAAGCAAATAGACGGGCAGGTATTACTCTGGTGTCATTGAGTACAATAGTATCACCATTTCCCAGGTATTCGATAAGGTCGCTAAAAAATCGGTCTTCAAGCTTACCGCTGCTTTTATCCAGAACCAGTAATCGCGAACTGTCACGAGGTTCTGCCGGAAACTGGGCAATTAAATCAGGCGGCAAATCAAACTGGTAGCTGTCCAGATTAAATATATCCTTAGAGTTCACTAAACTATCTCCTGCTCATAAAATTAAATATCAATGTCAAAATAAGACTTATCAAAATACAGCTGACTACAGGGAAATAAAAACTGGTATTTCCTTTTTTAAAATATATATCACCCGGTAGCTTGAACAAGGGCAAGCCCAGTTTGGAAAAAATCCAAAAAATAAGGCCTGCCAGCAGCAGAACTATGCCCATTGTTATTAATATCCTGGCTATGCTTTCCATGCTTTCCTCCTGCTAAGAATTTGATGTCCGGCGGGGTTTGGGAGTATAGCGTTCCTTTTCGCTGTATAAACAGCCACAATACTGTTGCCGGTACAAGCCTATCTCGCGGGATATTTTAACCGTATCGGAAAAACCTGCCCGGAAATCCTGATATAAGAAAGGAACCCCATATTTTTCTGCGGCAGCTTCACCAATATCTTTTATCATTTCGTGCTTCTGGAATTTGCTTACCAGTAAAGTAGAAGTGAAATAATCAAAATGACCCTTTTTCGCGATACGGGCTGCCTGTTCCAGCCGGATTTGGTAACATATCAGACAGCGCTTCGACTCCCTGAAACTTACACTCTGAAAGTATTCGGCCGGATTGTATTCTTGAGCATAAATCACCTGCAAATCACTCAGCCTGGCAAACTCCTCCAGGGCCTGTTTCCTTTGTAAGTATTCCCTATATGGATGAATATTCGGATTATAATAGTTACCCATGACCTCATGGCCCTGTTCCCGCAGCCAGGGGACAGGATAAGTTGCACAGGGACCGCAGCATATATGCAGAAGTACTTTGCTCAAATCTTTCACCAACTTTTATGCAATACCCATAAAATGGTATATGCAAATAGATATAAAACAATTTTTGGGGGCTGTTAAGGAGCAACTGCATAAACCCCAGCCTCACTCCTGACCTCTTATTACTCACTTTGGCTATGATTTGTTTCCAAAAAGCCCGTTTTCTTCCCATGGTTTGTTAATAGCGATTCCTAGATGACGGTAAGCATGTTCGGTAGCTACCCTGCCCCGAGGAGTTTTTTGAATAAAGCCCAATTTCAACAAAAATGGTTCATAAACATCAGTCAGGGTATCTGACTCTTCAGATACCGATGCAGCCAGCGTTTCCAAGCCTACTGGTCCGCCGCCGAACTTGTTGATTATGGCATCTAATATCATTCTGTCCATAATATCCAGGCCACATTCGTCTATTTCCAGCATTTGCAAAGCCCACTGAGCTATCTCTTTATTGATTATGTCATCAGCTTTTACCAGAGCGTAATCACGAACTCTTCTCAGCAGACGATTGGCCACCCGGGGAGTACCTCGGGCCCGCCGGGCCATTTCGTAAGCTCCTTCCCGGTCAATATCAATAGCTAAAATACGCGCAGCTCTTATAATGATCTGGCCCAGGTCATCGTCAGTATAAAAATCCAAACGGCAGTTAATCCCAAAACGATCCCTTAAAGGAGAACTCAAGAGTCCTGGACGTGTTGTGGCACCAATAAGTGTGAAGGGCGGCAGGTCCAATCTTATAGTTCGAGCTCCCGGCCCTTTGCCTATTATTATATCAATAGCGAAATCTTCCATGGCAGGATACATGATTTCTTCAACATTGCGATTAAGCCGGTGAATCTCATCAATAAACAATATTTCGCCTGCTTCCAAATTGCTTAAGATGGCAGCCAGATCCCCCGGCCTTTCAATAGCTGGTCCTGATGTCTTGCGTATGGGTTTTCCTATTTCATTTGCCATGATTGAAGCCAGCGTAGTTTTACCCAAACCAGGAGGGCCGCTGAGCAGAACATGATCCAGGCTTTCGCTTCTTTCCTTCGCCGCCGAAATAAAGACCTCAATATTCTCCTTGACCCGGTCTTGCCCAATGTATTCGGACAAGCGCAGGGGGCGGACCGAATTCTCAAT
>JAQUBU010000303.1 GCA_028686565.1 Syntrophomonadaceae bacterium | reverse complement strand
TCATTATATATACTTACCAGGAATTGCAGCTTTTGAGCTTCGATGCTGTACTTGCTAATATACCAGGGCAGAAATGACAAAAAGGCTTCCTGCAGCCAGCCGGGGGAGTTTTGCAGCCATTGTAAAACTGGATGCATATTAAGGTTATTTATTAAAACCGACCAGAAATCTTCGAGACGTCTGCCAAAATACAGTGAACGTAATAAAAAATCGAGTTCACCAATATCTCTGATTTGCAGGGCAGAGTCAATTTCAGCCTCGCGGGCTTGTTGGCGCAGTAAATACTCCTTTTCCCAAAAATCAAAAAGATCGAGATTATTGTCAATATCCTGATATTCAGCTAATATATCCGGAAAATATTCCAAAACTAATACTCCTTGTCCAAGTCATAGAATAATAAATTAAGCAGCCGGCACGCATTTTTGGCCTTTGAACTGTCTTTCTCACTGAGAAACAGGTAATAATATATGGATTTCTGTTTATTACTGAAAACACCTCCCAATTGGTCCGGGGCTATGTATTCTATATAGTCTTTACTGGCTTTATTGCCGCTGAGATAACGATAGCTTTGCAGGCGTGTAATAAAAGAGTAACGTCCCAAGCGCTCAAAGTGGCACTTCAAACCGATTTCTTTATAAGGGTTAGCATCCTCGTATTTGCATACCAAAGGTTTTAACCGGGGTATGGGAACTTGTCCCAATAGTGAACTTTGCGGTTTTAAGAACTGCAGGATTTGTTGCAGTTCATTATAAGCTGGGCTGAAATTGATCACATGCTGCAAATAAGCATGCAATCGTACCGGGAATAAGCTCAAATTAAGCTGGGCCTTTTCCAGATTGGTTAATGCTTCTGGATTGGTAATTAAAAAATCAAATAAATCATCAATACCGCAGCTAAACTGGGGAAGAAAAGTGTTGTAATCCCGAAATAGAATTGCTGCGTAGCGATTATAAAACAAAACATATGAATCTGCCGAATTAATACGCAATTCATCAGCATATTCCATAAGCTTCTGATACTCATCACTATTCAATTCCTGACGGCATTCAATCTTATTAAAAATAGCTCTCATTTATTCACCGCTTAGATTTCTCTCTATTTTACCCCAAATTGATAAGTGCAGAAAGAAATACTGGTTATCAGATTCAAACTGATCTTGATGGTTCAATATCAAATATTAATTCATCTTCAAGCTGTAAAAAACTAATTATATTACCATCTTCCATGAGTAAAGATATTTGATTTTCAGTACAGCTAATGACTTTTTGCACTTTTTTGCCTTCTACATAATTTCTAAGCATCCTATAATCATCTATTAATAACCTGGAAAATAGACTTTTGTTCAAGTGTATCACCTCTGTTAAATAGTTCATAATAGAGTATATATAGTTTAATAGCAGAGGGTACCATTTTTGTAAATGGCAGTTAATGGATAAAAATTTAAGGAATATACATATGAAATACAAATTTGCAACATTTTTAAAAAATTATGGAGCTATTATAATATTTCCTTTATTAAGTTTGTTGCTGATTACTATGATTGCGGCTGCCAATCCGCAGGTTTTTAATAATCAGGATGCAGTTATGTTTACGTACTTTGATCATGCCCTGAAAGGTCATGGTGGCTATGTAACTTCGACGGGATTTGGTAACCGGATTTCCTTTGCCGGACTGGAACCAGGAGATATTCTTCTGGGTGGATATGATGAATGTGGATATGGGCGTTTTTCTCATGCCGGAATATATATAGGTAATAATCAGGTGATTGAGGGATATGCAGATCTTGGAATAACTAAACAAAGCATTGATCATTACTGGAACTATAGTGAAATATGCCTTTTACAGGTTGATGCACCTAATGAAATAAAAATAAAAGCTGTCGAATACGCAAAAAAACATCAGGGTAAGTTGTTTTACCCTATTTGCTTTAAATCAGGAGAAAAGTATTGGAACTGCACCAAGATAATGTGGAAAGCTTATGCCGATCAGGGCTTCGAGCTGGTGGAAGATAACGACTTTTGGATTTCTCCGGATGCTTTTTATAAGAATTCCAAGCTCAGAATAATCCGTGAGGAGGGCAGATGAAATATTAAAATTAGTTTTGCGTTTATATCTGCTTCAGATATTTGCCTTTTTAGCTATCTGGCTAGGTAGCTATTACCCGGGGCTGGACACGTTGTTGGTCCTTTTATATTTAATATTGCTCAGCATGGAAGCTCGTCTGTCATGTAAGTATAACAGGAGCAAAAAGCTTTTAATTATTTTGTACTGGCAGGGTCCGGCTGTACTTTTAAGTCTAATTATTGCAGGGGATTTTTATATAAAAATTCTGAGTCAGAATGCCATATTCATGCTGGAATTCTGGTCTACCCCGCTTTTGCCTCTTATAGTACCATTTGCTGAAATTAATTATCCCAATAGACCGTTATACTATTTTGTGATCCTGGCTTCTCCTGTTATCGTGGGTATTTACTACTATATTTTGTCCTGTCGCAATAAAGATAGTTATAATAATAAAACATCCGCTGGTTGTTTTAAAAACTGAAAATCGGTCTACCGACAACAATTTTAAAACTAATACCAGCGGACTATTAAAGAAACCAGCAACATTTATAAATCAATATTAAATGATTTTTCGATACCCTGTTAAGATTTATCTTGGAAGTGAACATTCTGTTTGCCCGAAGGCAAAACATTATATCCTTTCATAAGAACTTAACAGGCTCCTACCGCAATGCTGCCGATTTCTAATTCTATTTTGCTCATCCTGCCAAGAAATATTCTAGAAAAATATTCTTAGTTTTAATTTTTAAAACTAACTTTCGTAGTTGACATATTATGCGACATAACTAGTGTGCTTATCATTGCTATGAAACTAGTGTACTTGTCATTGCGAGCGCAGCGCCTTCCTGTCATTGCTATGAAATTAACGTACTTGTTATTGTAAGCGCAGCGCCTTCCTTTCATTGCTATGAAATTAACGTACTTGTTATTGTAAGCACAGCGCCTTCCTGTCATTGCCGCGCTGCGCTTCTCG
>JAQUBU010000045.1 GCA_028686565.1 Syntrophomonadaceae bacterium | reverse complement strand
AAACTGTTGAACTCGTGCCATGGTAAAATTATGAATCAGAACCGCAAAAAGTATTCATTTATTGTGGTGCGCCCAGCGCGTGATAATTGCGAGCGCAGCGCCAACCTGTCATTGCCGCGCTGCGCTCGCAATGACAGGTTGGCGCTGCGCTTACAATGACAAGTACGCTATTTCATAACAATGACAAGCACACTAGTTTTCATAACAATGACATATAAGATAGCTCGCGATGTTCGTCAATATGGAAGATTAAACAGTTTATTCTATTGCTTTTTCGGGCTTTTCAGCCTGTTCTTTTGGTCAGAAAGTTGAGTACTTAATAAAGAAATAAGGGGTATACAAAAGCTTAATTTTCTAGCTTTCTTTTAAACATGGCAATTCAACTCGAAAAGTGGCTCCGCCCCATTCATTGTTGTAATACGATACCTTTCCTCTCCAACGAGTTATTATTGAGTGAACTATAAACAGACCGAGTCCCATTCCTTCTCCACCCTTCTTGGTGCTGAAAAACGGTTCCCAGATTTGCTGCCCTATTTCTGGACTGATACCCGATCCGTTATCGGCAACTTCCAGAACAACATACTGTTCTTGCTGATATGTTGAGCAGAGTATAAGCTTTTCGCTTTGCTTTAATTCATCTAAGGCACGCATAGCATTGGTAATCAGATTGATAACCACCTCTTCCAGGCGCTGTTCATGCGCCATCGCCATGGAAAGATTCGGGTCGGTGTTCAAATTAACGCTTATTCCATGATCATTTAGCTGCTGCCCAAGGATTTTCATTGTTCCTGTTATAGCAGAATTTATATTACACGGATGATGGTTTCCATCTTCTACCGTGCTGCTTAAGTTTCTCATATGAATAATGATATCGTTGATGCGTTCTGCCTGGATGGAAATGTTCTTGAAGGCAGTGGCAGCTTCCTTGATATCAATTGTTTGCCCGCTTTCCTGCCAGTAAAACATGCCATCGGCCAGAATTTTTATAGCGTTTAAAGGTTGAGAAATCTCATGAACTACTCCGGCAGACATGATACTCAAGGTAGTCATCTTCAGAGCTTCAGCTTCATAGCGCGCGCGTTTTTCGCTTTCCTGTTTTCGGTTGTTGATTTCTTGTACTATCCCCGCAGCCCTTAAGTTTTGACCATTCTCGCTGCGTTCTATAATTTTCCCAAAAATATATATCCAAACCCATTCACCGCTGCTGTCTTTTATTCGATATTCCACTTCACAGAACGGAATGGTATCCTTGATAAATGAATAGTATGTTTTTTCAAATTGTGGCCAATCTTCCAGATGAATATGCTTTTTCATTTTGTTTATATCGAATATAAATGTGTTGGAGCGGTACCCGATATGTTTAGCATAATGTTGGTTTAAAAACAACTCTCCGCTTATTAACTGCCAATCCCATAAACCGGCCTTGGCTCCCAACAAAGCTAATTCCAGGCGATCCTGGGTTAAAGACAGCTCGGCGTTGGTTACTAGCAGTTTATAATGTGATTCCTCAAGTTCACCGGCCAGTGCCTCAACCTCCTCATAGCTGCTTTGCAATTCCTGATAGGTAGCGCGCAGAGTTGCTTTTTTTTGCCGGATATCTTCTTCTGATTGTATACGCTCGGCTAATTCTTCGTCCAGCTGCGCTGTATTTTTATTAATCTGATTTTGCAATGAGCGATTCCATAACAGGCTGAATATGAGTGCCAGCAGTATAAAGACTATACCTGTTTTGATATAGTTCCAGGTTTCTTGGTTAAATAAACCAGTATCATTTTGCATCCCAATCCAACGGTTATTAATTGCTCTTGCTTCCTCGGGAGTAATCAAATCCAAACCTTTGTTTAATATGCTGTTTAGCTCCGGCCAATCTTTGCGGGAAGCAAAATAAAGGCTGCTGTCATACTCAATATTGCCTGAGATGTGAAGGTTGCTTATGTCCTTTTGCTCAGTATAATAACTGGCGGTAGCCAGATCATTAACCATTGCAAATGCTGATCCGAAAGATACTATTTTAAGACCAGTAGCGGGGTCTGGCACGGTGATTAAGTCAATATCGGGATAGTTTTCTTTTATATATCCCTGCCAGGCATACCCCGATACAACGACCACTTTCCTGCCTGCCAGCTGAACCAGATTAAGTTCACCTTCTACATTCTTCCGGGTAATAATTACCACGGGAGGATTGAGAAATGAGCGGCCAAATAAAAGGTAATCCTGACGCTCCGGAGTTTTAATTAATGAACCTAATATATCAACTTCTCTATTCTTGGCGGCATTAAGAAGTTCGTTGAAACTATGGTAATTAACAATCTGGAGTTTTATTCCTAATTTTTCTTCAATAAGGGAAAAATAGTCTGCCGCTATACCGGAATAATTCCCATTCTCATCAAAGAACTCGATAGGAGGAAAGCTGGGATCTGGTGCTAAACGAATAACTGGATGCGCGGCCAGCCATTTTCTGTCTTCAGGTGTAAGTGGGTCAATAACTCTTTCTTCGCTTGCTGGCAGGGAGGAGGAGGTTAAGCAGCAAATAATTATGACGGCTATTATCACGAATGGTCTAATTACACTGGTTAATTTAATTTTAATAATTATTCCTCCTATCAAAATTTAATATAGTATGCAATATTCTACATATATATCTATATTCCTCTATTTTATGATAGACATGGAATAATTTGAAATATAAATTGTTTATGCTAAGAAACTTGAATTTTTGGCATTAAGAATCGCTGCAAGTAGAAGCGCAAAAATTAAATCAGGTATTTACGGATTCCAGGAAGGAGATTGAAGTTAAGATGCTATGATTATTGTTTTGTTACCTGGGGGGATATTTTAACCAAATAACCTGAACGGCAGTTACCACCTGCATGGTTTTGCTCAATCTAAGAAACAACAGCTATGGCTGGTTTCGGATAAGGACAAGCAGAGTAATAAATTAACTAATACCTTCTTGTGTTTGGGCTATTTTTCAAAATCTGACTGTGAGATGAGAATATCCGGGAAGATGGTCCTGCTTAGCTACATCATGTCATGGGGGGAGCGTTTCATAGGGATGTCCCTTCGCTCTGGTCATTGTGGTATAATTATAGAGTCTCGTTGGCGTCAGGAGGGATGAAAATTAAAAACCTATCACGTAATGATTTGTGCTGGTGCGGCAGTGGCAAGAAGTATAAAAAATGCCATATGGAAATGGAACTCCAACTTGAAGAGCTGAGGAAGAAGGGGTATATAGTACCGGGAAGAAAGCAGATTAAAACAGAAGCCCAGATAGAAGGAATTCGCCAAAGTTCTCAGCTTACTCGTGAAATCCTGGATATGCTTGGAGAGTATATTAAGCCTGGCATAACTACCAGAGAAATCGATCACTTGGTTTATGATTATACCATTAAAGCCGGAGCCTACCCGGCAGCTCTAAATTATAAAGGTTTCCCGGCTAGTATATGTACATCGCTAAACAATGTTATCTGCCATGGTATCCCTGATGAAACACAGCTGCAGGATGGGGATATCCTTAATGTTGATGTTACAAGCATACTCAATAAATACTATGGAGATGCTTCACGAATGTTTATAATAGGAAATGCTGCGGAACAGGCCTGCAAACTGGTGCAGGTTGCCAAGGAGTGCCTTTACCTGGGAATCGACCAGGTAAAGCCTTTTAACCGGATTGGTGACATCGCCTTTGCGATTGAACAGCATGCAAATAAACATGGCTTTTCAGTTGTACAAGATTTCGGTGGTCACGGAGTAGGTTTGGAATTTCATGAGGAGCCGTTTGTTCATCATTATGGACAAAAAGATTCCGGGATGGTCCTGGTGCCCAATATGGTTTTTACAGTCGAACCTATGATAAATGCCGGTAATTACAAATGCAGAGTTCTCGAAGATGGATGGACTACGGTAACAGTCGATAATTCCCTTTCGGCACAGTGGGAGCATACGGTTAGGGTTACGGAAAATTCAGTGGAAATTTTGACCGGATAGATCTAACGTATTAATAATAATATTTGAAAACAATAAGTGAAAGGGGATAGTTATGAAGTTTAGAACAACGAGGGCTGGTTTAAGTTCGCTGTTAATCTGTATGTTTGTGTTTACCCTTTTATTTACAAGTACACCGGCAGTTGCAGGGGAAAATGTTAATAATGTTTACTTAGAGGGAGTAATGCAGTTCATAAAGAGCAGATACAATTATGAACTTGGTGAAGGACAGTTGCTTGAGGGTTCAGTAAAGGGAATGTTTGAGCAACTTGATGATTATAGTGAATTTTACACTCAGGAAGATGCAAAACAGTATTTGGAAGCTGTTGATGGTAATTACGAGGGTATAGGGATAGTTCTATCCAAGGATCAGAACTATATTGTTATAACTAAAATATTTCCGGCATCTCCAGCTGAAACCGCCGGATTGCTAGGCGGAGACAAAATTGTCACGATTAATAAAAAAAATGTTATAGGAAGCACAATAGATGAAGTCAGCAGCTTGATCCGGGGAGAGCGCGGTACTTTGGTTACATTAGGTGTCATGAGGAATGGCAGCAATACTGTTCTGGAAATAAGTGCAAAACGTGAGGGCATAAAACTTAATCCGGTTAACGGGGAAATCAGAGAAGGTATAGGCTACATATCAATCGATAGTTTTAATTCCAATACCAACGAATTCCTGATAAAAGTGCTGAAAGAAATGGATACAGCCAAGGTTTACAAGCTGATTTTGGATTTGCGCGACAATACCGGGGGGGAAGTAGGGCAAGCCGTGGCAGTGGCACGACATTTTGTACCGGTCGGGACTATTACTACATTGAAGTTTAGAGCCGGGGATGATATCGTATATAGCTCATCCCTTGTTAAAGCAAGATACCAAATAGCGGTATTGGTTAATAAAAACACTGCCAGTGCGTCAGAAATTCTTGGCGGAGCTATTCAAGACAGTAAAACAGGTATGTTGATAGGTACAAAAACATACGGAAAAGCCAGGGTGCAGTCGGTTGTTCCTTTACTAACTCCGGAAGCGTACAATAAATATTCCCGGCAGTTTAACGATTTGACCGTTGATGCCAATGATCTGGTACTCCACCATGATATAGAACCCAGTGATGATGAAATACTGGGCTGGGCAAAGATTACTACGGGAACTTATCTTACGCCGGCCGGCCGGTTTATTGATGGAATTGGACTTCAGCCTGATATTGCTGTAGAAGATCCAGGTCTGGCAAATGGAATTGAAGTCAGAAATATATCCATATTAAACAAGACCTCAAAGCCAACGCTGAACAGCAGTGATATAAATGTATATAATGCTGAGAAAATATTGACGGCCGGGGGTTATGCTGTAGATAAACCGGATCTTAATCTGGATATCAAAACTTGGGAAGCGATTAAAAAGTTTCAGATAGATAATAAGCTCTATCCGTCAGGAGTTCTGGATTTTGCTACTCAGGAATTATTCAACAAGCAAAGGCAAAATATGCTGGTAAAATTCGACCGGCAATATGCGAAGGCAGTTGAATATCTCAATTAAGCAGGAAGATGCCGGTAATAATAAGCAATTTACGAATTGCTTATAGTAACGAAAAATTATTTAAAACCGCAGCAATGCGGTTTTTTTGTTAAATAATTCAACTGCTAAGTGAAAGGAAATATAAGTAAGATGTGTAATGAATATAGAATGATTGTTGCAGCTTAAAATGCAAGAACGTAATTTGAACGGGAGGCACAGCTGGTGAGAAAAAAGGTTCTTTTAGGGTTGGGGATGATAATACTGGTATTTGGTGCTTGGGTAATATTTGATTATTATCATTATTTCCCACCTGCTATAGGGCAGGAAGAGATAAAGCAGCAAGCGGAAGTGATATTGAAAAAAGATGCTTCCGCACTGCTGCGTAATAACAATCCTAACATGAGAAAGGAAATCAGCCGCCTGGATGTGCTTGAAGTTGAAGAAATAAAGGGCAAGACATATCTGGTGTTTAAGTTGGATTATAAATGGAATGGACCCGCCGAGGCCATGGATTATGGAATTAACAACGGCGGGTACATATTGGGACTTCGAATGGTTGAGAAGAAATTAGGCGGTATATCCCTTCGTGGGGGCATGGAATTTGAAAGCAGTTATCTGGGAGTGGGACCAGTAGATTGCGGTCAGGATGAGAATGGGGTTTTCTATGGCTTTTGCAAAGACCCAAGGGTCAGTCGCATATCGTTGGAAACCAAAGAGGGGAAGAATATCCAGCTTAAAGTAAAACAGCGGGTAATTCTTGCGCAATTGCCCGATAAGAACACAGAGGTTTATCCTCACTTTTATACCAGTACCAATAGTGAAATAGAGACTTCTTATAGTATGAAGGTAGCTTTCTTGTCCAAAGATGAGAAAAGCTATCAGCAATATAGCAATATGCCAATTGAATGGTGGGCACTAAAAGCTATGGACAGTACTTTTTTAAGAACTAATGATGTAGATGCTATCTGGGTTTTTCCTGATCAGCAACAGGAAGCCCTGCAGGGAAAGGTGGGAGAAAAACTGCGCGATCTGGCAGTTGAGGGGATCCCGATTATTTTTGTAGGACTCAGGGACACTAATAAGTTGCTTCCCGTCTTTAAGCTTAAAAGCGAACAGATTCAGGAAGTGTCCAGTGATGATATCGAAGCATTATATGTGGGAAAAGAAGATGGAAAACTGGGGATTGGTGCGATAAGTGTGGCAGATGAAGACGTGTTTCCCTTCGTGCAGAAGTCTCTTGTACTGAGGTATCAACTGCAGAATTACATGGCTGCCGAGAATAACAGCGGCAATACCGTCAGCAAAACAAGTCATCCCGCAACTACGAAAGCAGAAGCACCACGTACAACTGTACGGCCCAGCGGTAATGGCACTGCCACTATAAAGGGGGTTACAAAATGAGAACCCGATACAAGCATTTTACCACCATAGTTCTTGTTCTTGCTTTAATCATGGTATTTGGTTTGCATCAAGGGGCCAGTGCCGATGAAATGGTAAATATCAAAGCGATTGCCGGCTTTAATGGTTACACCAGGTTAGGGCAGCCGTTTCCCCTGCAGGTTACGGTGGAAAATAATGGTCCGGAGATCAAGGGCACTCTGGAATTCAGCAGTACATATAACGGCTCACGCATACTACACCAAAGGGAAGTGCAATTACCCCGCGGCAGCAAGAAAAAAGTAAATATGTATATTCCAGCTAATGAAGCGAAAACTTATACCTTGGATTTGATGGCCGCCGGCAAGAGAATAACCAGTACCAAAGTGCGAATTGTAATTCTCCAGCCTCAGGAGGTACTGGCAGGTGTTTTAGCCTCAGACCCCGCTACGCTTAACCACTTGACCGGAATCAAACTGCCGGCTGAGGGACAAAGAATCACGGTTATAAATTTGCGGGGTGAGGATATTACTGAAAACAGCCTCTTATTGGATAGTATTGATTTAATAGCTATAAATAATTTTCCCAGCTCGCAGCTTTCCTCCCACCAACTGACTGCTGTTCAAGCTTGGGTGGAACGAGGCGGAATGCTGGTTCTGGCCGGGGGGTCAAACTGGCAAAAGACATTGTCGACTCTGCCTGCTGCCATGTTGCCGGTTCAGCTTGAGGGCAGCCGGACGGTCAAAGGGGGTTCACTTGCAGGGAAACTTGCAGCTTCCGGCTTTCCGGCGGGAACTTCTTTTGTTATCAGTGAAGGCAAAATCGTGAGCGGCCAAGCTTTACTGCTGGATGGAAATTCACCGCTCATTGTACAGAAGGAAAAAGCCAAAGGCAATATTATATATATGGCTTTTGATTTGGCTTCTCCGCCTTTTGTCAACTGGAGCGGTAATGTCAGTATGTGGACTGATCTATTGAATCGTATTGATCCTCATCATATAATAAGTGCGGGTACCAGCAAGGCTATGAATCAACGTCCTTATCAAGCTCAGGAAATGAGCTGGGTTTTGCGTAATATTCCTGCTGCCGGACTGCCTTCGACTGCAACCCTGGCACTGGTTTTGCTGGTCTACTTGTTATTATTAGGGCCGGGCATTTACCTGCTTCTGAAAAAATATGACCGCCGGGATTGGGGGTGGCTGGTCATACCGCTGCTGGCTGTGCTCATGTTCAGTTTTACTTACCTTGGGGTCTTCAAGGCCAAAGGCAGGGATGTGTTTACTAATGTAATATCATTGCTGAGGCTGGATCAGGATTCTGATTACAGCCGTCTGACATCATATATAGGAGCTTTTGCCCCTACTAAAAGCAATTATACATTTTCATTGCAGGCAGGAGACTTGGTTAATGTTTTACCTGGCAATGAAGAAATGATGTATAAAAGAATGACCGTAAGCATGGTCAACAATCCTGCCAGCACCCAGATTCCAGTATTAGCTACAGTCCAACAAGGTGACAGCCCTCAGGTCTTATATACTGATTCCAGCCGCTGGTCAATGCGCTGTATAGTAGCAGAGAAGAGCATTTTCCGAAATGGTGAAATTGTAAGCGATTTGCATAGCAATCCAGGAGGCATAAGCGGTACGGTAAAAAATAATACCGGACACACCCTGTCTGATTGTCTGGTATTTAACCGTTATGGTTATCAGCGGATTGCCCGCTTAGGGCCAGGCGAAACTACAAAAATAGATATTTCCCTGCGCTTTTCACCATCGAAGGGCCCTGCTTTCAACCGAATATTTGAACGTTATCCTATCCAACGCCCCCAAAATATAAATAATGCTTTAAATCGGGATAACCAGATAAATCGACAGCTTATGGAATATTTATCCTACAGTTCAGACCTTTTTGATGATCCGCTTATTTTCTTGGGAAATTCTGCAGATCCTATCGATGCGCAGGCACTGGGGCAAACCAGGGGGGAAAAGTATTATAATACAATCATTGTATCTAATTTGAAATTGAACATTGACAGGCAAGGACAAGTCGATGTCCCTCCGGGAATAATAAATGGTCGCTTTGCAGGGTCCGATGGACGCAATTATTACCAGGACAGCTGGGGTTTTTCAGTAGATTCCGGGAGTATAAACTTTAATCTGAATTTACCCTTTGCAGTATCCGAACTTGACACCCAGGAACTTAAAATATATATCGGTTCCAATGACTATCGACGGGCGGGCATAATGAAAATAAAAATATATAATAATCAGCTTGCCCAATGGGAGGATTTCAGCTATCAATCCACCGGAATACCACTGCCCGCAGCCAAACAATATATCTCAGACGAAAGTGTAATTAAAGTTAAAATTGGGGCTCCGGAGGACAAAAATCAAAGTAATATAAATGTTTCCAATGTTACTTTAAGCTTAAAAGGCCGTTTGCTCACAACTGCATTATCAAAGGCGAACGAGAGCAGCATTAGCCGCGGACAAGAGGCATCAGCAATATCCGAAGGGCAAGAGACTCAGAATTCCCTGGAGGAAGAAAGCAAACTTGAGCCGGTTTTGGGTGTGCCTGAATCGGTGAAAAGGACTGGAGGTGGAGAATAAAATGCTGATAGTAGAAGATTTGTGCAAGAGTTACGGAAAATTTGTGGCAGTTGACAATCTTTCCTTCAAGGTTAATGAAGGTTCTATTTTTGGTTTTGTAGGGCCAAATGGTGCAGGTAAAACCACTACCATGAGAATACTGGCTACATTACTCCGTCCCAGTTCAGGCAGAGCTTGGGTCGCAGGCGAAGAAGTCACAGCCCGGCCCAAAAGAATCAGGCAGCTAGTGGGTTATATGCCGGATTTCTTTGGGGTTTATGATGATCTCAAAGTTGATGAATACCTGGATTTTTACAGTGCCAGTTACGGCATACCAATGCAGCAGAGGAAAAAAATAATAGATGAATTATTGGAACTTATGGACTTAAGCCACAAAAGGGAAGCTTATGTGGATTCTTTATCACGGGGGATGAAACAACGGCTATGTTTAGCACGCTGCCTGGTTCATGATCCCGCCTTGCTTATTCTGGATGAACCGGCATCCGGCCTCGACCCCCGCGCCCGGGTCGAAGTGCGGGAGATATTAAAAGAGCTGAAATCGATGGGTAAAACTATTATTATCAGTTCCCACATTCTTCCCGAGCTAACGGAAATGTGCAGCCATGTGGGGATCATAGAAGCTGGCAAAATGGTGGTAAGCGCGCCCGTGGACCAAATAGTCAACCGCAGTTTGTCAAGGCAGGTCCTGGAGATCAGAGTTCTGGACCGGCTGGAGCAAACGATTGGGCTTCTTCAAGAAATGGGATATACTGCAGAAATAGCCGAGGGCAATATATTAGAGATGCCTTTTACCGGTGATCAAAGTGATATGAATCATATCATTAAAGCCCTTGTTCAAGCCGATATTCCGCTGGTATCTTTTGCCGAATCCAAAAGTAATCTTGAGAACATATTTATGGAACTTACGAAAGGAGTGGTGCAATAATGAAGACCTTGGTTCTTAATCCCATACTGGGCAAAGAGTACCGCTCCCGGATGCGAAGCTGGAAGTCTCCTTTGATTATCAGCCTCTATTTGGGGATTCTGGGTATAATCACTTTGGGATATTACTGGGTTAAACAGAAGAATATTTTTTATACCGGATTTGGTCCGGATGTTGGGCCGCAGATATATGTCATGCTTACCTATTTTCAACTAATGCTTATTTCTTTTGTAACCCCGGCGCTTACAGCCGGAGCGATAAACGGGGAAAAGGAGCGGCAGACCTTTGATCTTCTATTATGTACCAGATTATCTGCCGTATCCATAGTCATTAATAAACTGCTCGCTTCCCTGGGGTACATAATTCTCCTGATAATAGCGTCGCTGCCGGTTTTTGGCATCGTATACTTTTTTGGCGGGGTGCTGCTCAGCGATATCGGCCGGGTTTTCATAGTTTACCTGGTTACAGCCATTACGTTTGGGGTTATAGGTATATTTTGTTCGACTTTATTCAAACGTACTCAAATTTCCATGGTAGTAAGTTATCTTATCGTTCTTTTCCTGCTGGTGGGAACTATTATTCTGGCGGCTTTTTTGCAGGGGATACAATCTCAACCTTATCAAACCAGTTCAGCCGCCTTTATATCCTATTTGAATCCTCTGGTAGCATTGGCATCCATCTTTCCCAACCAGGGGCAGAATTTAGTTAATATTTTTGATTTTCTGCGTTTAGGGGTTGCAACGCCCGGCAATCTTAATCAAACTCTTAGTCCATGGGCTTACAACTTCATTATCAATGGTGTTATTGTAATATTCCTATTATTAATTTCAATTATCCGTCTCGATCCGGTGGGACGTTTCTCGTGGCTAAGAAAATCAGCCAATAAGGATCATAAAAATGCGGAGCAGGACCAAGCAAACGATTCGGGATTGATGAAAGGCAACATTAATGAGGATGAAAGCAGCAGTTAACCGCAGTGCGGAAATAAGCGAGAGTTTAAAACCGATGCGCAGAAGGATAATTGCCCAGCATTACCTGCGTTATTTGCTGCGCGGGCTGTTGGCAGGGGCTTTGCTGTCAGCATTATTTTTACTTATTTCCTTTATAACTCCCTGGCGGGGAGTTGCAGAAATATGTTGGCAGGCCAGTGCCGGGTCGATAGGCCTCGCAATGCTGCTGGCTTGGGGCCGGCAGCCCGACCTTTGGGAAATGGCCTGCCTGGTTGACAGCAAGGGCTTAAAGGAGCGTGTTACCACAGCCCTGGAACTGGATAATCAGGAATCAGTCATGGCGGCTCGCCAGCGGCAAGATACATTATTACAACTGCAATCTTTTGATTGGCGAAGCAACTTTCCCTGGACCCTGCCCCAATATGAAACTCGTTTTCTTGCTGCCGCCCTGCTGGTAACAGCCATGTTGCTCTTCCTGCCCAATCCCCAGCAGGAGGAGATTAATCGCCAGTTGGCAGTTATAAAAGAGATACAGATGCAGGAAAAGAAAGTGGCTGAAATAAAAAAAGATCTGCAAAAAAACGAAAAACCAATAATCAATAAGCAGCGCCAGGAAGCAGTTGAAGTACTGGAAATACTGCAGGAAAACCTGCAGCAAAGCGATGACTTGAAAAAGGCGCTCAAATCTTTGGCGCAGGCTGAAGAACAATTGGCCGGGTTGAGTGAAGCTGAACTTAATCAAAGAGGAAATAACGCGCAAAAATCCGGAATTTCGACGCTTCAAGCCCAACCGGCTGCAATAAGCGATAAAAGCGATTCACCGATAAAAAATTCTGACAGTTCAAAACCCGAAAGTTCAAATTCTGCCGGTTCAAAACCTGCCGGTCAAAACAATAGCAAGGACAATAATATGCTTTTAGCGGATTTAAATCAAGCCGCTCAAACCATTGCAGATGCGCGCCGCGCTTTACTGGGTGCAGCTAACCATCAAGCAGGGCAGCTGGCTGCAGCCGCTGGGAGTCCTGCTGCCATTTCGGGGTCACAGCAGGGTGCAAATGCTGGTGATAATTCGACTGCGGGCAACGGGCAGGCAGGCGCTGCCACCGACAGTCCCGGCTCTTCAGGAGGCACCCTGGGATCAAGTTCACCGATGACCGGACAGCCAGGGCAGGGAAATACTGGCACTGGTAACAGCGGGAGCGGCAATCAACCTGGGAGTGGCAGCGGGAGTGGCAATGGTGCTGGACAGGGCAGCGGCAGCGGCAATCAACCTGGCAGTGGCATCGGGAGTGGAAGCGGAGCTGGACAGGGCAGCGGCAGCACAGACAGTTCATCAGGACAGACCTCAACCTCTAATTCAGAACCGGGCACTGGTTTTCCTGAAATGAAGTACAGAGAATACGAAAAGATATATGATCCCGAGCGGATAGGAATAAACGGC
>JAQUBU010000302.1 GCA_028686565.1 Syntrophomonadaceae bacterium | reverse complement strand
TCAGCCAGGGCATAACTAAGCCAAATGTAATCTTTGGGTTTGGCCAATGCTGTATATATTAGGAATTTTTCTTCCTCATATTTCATTTCCCGGTAAAAATAAAGATCCAGACCTTTATTTTTTAAATGTTCCTTCTCCTCAGCAGACAACATACCTTCATCAATATTACTCGAAGGAATAACTCCATCATTAACCCCAACTACAAATAATCCGCGAATATCATGGCTTTTAGAGCGCTTAATATCTCCAATCAAAACCTCATCTATACCCGGAGGAATGATAGCTGCTTCAAATGATAAAAATCCTGCTTCCAGTATTGTTTGGAATTCTTTAATGCTGACTTCCTGTTCGCCAAGAATTTCCACCATCTGGTCAAATATATCCATAATTGTATTCCATATCTGGGTGTTTTCATTAACCTGCTCAAAAGTTCCTTTTTCTCTTAGTTCCTGAATCCATTCCTCAAGCTTCTCCCGGGCGTTGATAGCAAGTAAATATTCATTTAAAGCCTTAGTAAATTCATTTACCGTTTTTCCATCATAAATTCGTGATTCCATATTTACAAGTGGTTCCACCAGCATTTGCCGGCAATAATTCAATTTATCCAAATCTTCATCATTACCCAGAGTGAATTCTTCTTTCCAGTAGTTTCCTTTTATTCCATAACGCAATATATAGTTTTCTATTCTTTCACTCTCGTCAAAACTTAAGCCAGTGAAACCAGTCTTAATCAAATTAACGATGTCTTCATATCTATAGCCCCGCCGAATAGTATCCAGTGATGATAAAATCAGTTGGATAATCGGGTTGTTCATTATATCTCTCTTATGGTCAATAAAACAAGGTATACGATAATCGCGAAATATTCTTTTGATAATACTTCCATATACTTCCATGTCATGGCAAACTACGGCTATATCCTTCCATCGGTATCCCTCTTTAACCAATGCCAGTAACCGAACAGCTAATTGTTCTATTTCACTGTCCTGGCTGCTTGCTTCCCAGACTTCAATATTTTTAACTTCACCTATATACGGTCTTGCGGGATAAGCATAGAATTCTGCTTCCAGGTGTATGATCTCAGGATTTTTAATAAGATCTACCGAATGGGTTTCTATGTTTATTATTTGTTCAGATAAACCCTGGTTTTTAGCTAATTGTCTGATTTTTTCAAAAGCGCGCGAGGGTACACAGAAAAGATCTTGGTCGCGCTTGCTGCTAATAGGATCCAGAATAATGGATATACTTGTATCCCGGGCCAAGCCTATTAGTCTATTGATGATCTTAATACTGCGGGGAGAAAAAGTTGAGAATCCATCAATCCATATTCTGCTTTCTTGAATAAACTTTACCTTGGTCATTTTCTCCAGCAAAATGTCTATCTGGTCATCACTATCTATATAACGTCCCTGCAAATATTGGTTAAATCGTTCATAAAGAAGTGCTATATCCTGAAACTTCTGCCTGCTCATCTCATGTTCTTTCATTTCATCAGGATCAAATATTAAATCTGAAGGCATTATGTCTTGTTGCTTAAAGTCGGATAGGAGTTGGCTTAATCGGCTGAGAAAGCCTTCTTGTTGCGAGGCTTTTTTATATATACTTAAATCACGCCGGTTTTCATCAATAATTTTTCTTAAGACCATGCTCTTGCCTTGTTCATTGATCAAAGTCCGGCTGCTGTTTCCAGCTTCATTAAATACCCTGGAGGCAAGGCGGGTAAAACTCAGAACTTCGATTCTCATTATCCCCGGCAAGGCCAGTCGTGATATTAAATCTCGTTCTGCCTGCAAAGTGAATTGTTCGGGAACAATGAGCAATAGTTTATATTCTGCTGAACTAAGCAAATTTTCTTCAATTTCCCTGAATATGTGTTGGCTCTTACCTTTGCCAGCCCTCCCCAAAATATAGCGTACTGCCATTAATTCACCTCATAAAAACAAGTACCCGGGCTTTATTGTTCTCTTAAAACTAACTTCAATATTTCCATGGGGAATCCTGCAAAGATTGATTGAAAATGCAGTATTTTTCAAAAAAATCATTTCACTACACCTCCAAAAAAATCTATAATAGATAGGGTACTTAGGATTAGCAGAAATGAGGGAGAAACACTGTTTTTTACTGCTTTATTATTATTGGGACTGGGACTTATTCTGATCTCTTACACATACATTGTCTTTAAAAGAACGCAACGAGACCTTAATGCTATTAAGCACGTAGATCCCGTCAGCTACTACCTTGATTTTTTTATCAGCCTTTTGCCGGTGCCTTTCTGGACACTTGTATTAGGTATAATTTTACTCTTTGCAGCTTTAATATTATTACTGATAAACCTGCTTAAGACCTGGCCCGTTTTCTTTGCCACTGCCTTTTGTTAATCCAAAAGCAAAATACGAGCTCCTGCCGCCAATAATGCAATTCCCAGTAAATCTATATAATGAAATTCGAATTTTTTCATTCCAAAAGCTCCAATACAATCAATCAGTACCGCAGTCGAAACTTGCGCAACTATTATGGCAGTTGTAGCATTTCCTACTCCAATTTGCGGTATGGTGCGAACTATGGCATAAATTATAAGAACATTCAAGATGCCTCCAAGTAAAGCATACCAAGGTACACTGCCAATTTTACTGAAATTAGCAACCCCAATCCCCAAAGCAATCATTATCAAGGCTGCAGTAACAGTACCTATTATATGAACTAGAAGAGTAGACTCCCAAATCCCTATTATCTTTCCTAATGCAGCATTAAATGTTCCCTGCAAGGCCATTGCTGCTCCTGATAAAGCAGCAATACTCAGATACATCCAATTTAACATTTTTATTTTTTCCCCTTTGCATTTTTCTTTATTGTCCGATTAGAAACAAATAATTATGCGCGCTCAGTTTAAAGAAAAGTTGCCAGGAGAATTACTACTACCCCTGTGATAAAGCCCAGCCTCCTGTTTTTTACACCCTTAGCACCAGCCTGCGGCCAGAGGTGAAAAACAACCAGATATAGCATGATCCCGGAAGCAAAACCTAGAAGCGGACTCATTAAATTAGGCAGGGCATTTACCAGGAAAAAGCCTAATATAGTCCCTAAT
>JAQUBU010000301.1 GCA_028686565.1 Syntrophomonadaceae bacterium | reverse complement strand
TCTCGCGACATCCGTGTCGCTCGCCCCCTTTCACTTGCTTGCCTTCGCTGGATGTTATTGCCATGCTCCGCCAACATCCGCACTCATATTTATGCATCCCAGATTATCGAACAGGGAGTTTTTCAGGGGGAACTAATTGACAAAACAGGCGGCGGGTTTTAATCCCCTGCCTCGTTGCAGCGGTGCGAAAGAAACTGCTCCGCAGTTTCTTCTGATGCTTAAAAAACAACACAAAAAAACCGGAGCTTAAAAACTCCGGTTTTACTTGCTTTTAAGTGGCAGGGGAGACAGGAATCGAACCTGCAGCCCTCGGTTTTGGAGACCGATGCTCTGCCTAATTGAGCTACTCCCCTTCATTGTTTGCCTCAGCAAAAATAATTCTACCATAAATGAATATGGGGTTCAAGAGTATATTGGCTTCCTGAAAAACCTGGTTAGAATTATGTTGCCAATACAAGTTTGGCAAATTTAAATCTAAGTGGCAAAAATGAGCATCTTAATTGGATAAGTTTAGTTTGTGCACATAATCAATAGCATTATTTATTCTCTTAATACACATTTCTTTTCCCATTACTTCCATAAGCTCAAATAGACCCGGAGTGGAAGTGCGGCCTGACAGAGACAGGCGAGTGGGATGGATCAAATCGCCTGCCTTCATATTTAAAGTTTCAGCTCTATGGCGGAAATCATTTTCGATTGAATCAGCTTTGAATTCCCCGGTATCTTTTATTATCTCATTAAGATCATTTAATATTTTCAGGCTATTTTCGTGGTTGAAATATTTCTTTGCACCCTTTTCATCATAAGAAGATACCTCTTCAAAGAAATAATCAGCCATATTGAAGAATTCTAATAATGTTTTGCAGCGATTTTGAACCAGTCTAATAACCTTAACAAAGTACTCGCGGTTATTATCATTTAGCCATCCTCTGATTTTTGCCTCATTCTCAAGCAGAACCATTACTTTTTCGGTGTTTTCTTCTGCGAGATAATGCCCGTTCATCCAGGTTAGTTTACCTATGTCATATATAGCAGGGGAACGAGAAACACCTGCAAGCTTGAACTGTTTTATCATATCATCAATTGCCCAAAAATCGATATCTTCACCGCTGGACCATCCTAATAAAGCAAGGTAATTGAGCAGGGCTTCCGGCAAATATCCTAAATCACGGAATTCCTGAACCGATGTAGCACCATGGCGTTTGGAAAGCTTGCTTCTATCGGGGGCAAGTATCATGGATACATGAGCAAATAAAGGCAAAGGAAAACCCAGAGCATTATAAACGATCATTTGCTTGGGTGTATTGGATAAATGTTCTTCAGCTCTGATTACATGAGAGATTTTCATGCAATAATCATCTACTGCGACCGCAAAATTATAAGTCGGCCAACCGTCTGACTTGGCGATAATAAAATCATCCAGAAGAGAGTTGCTGAATTCAACATTACCTCTAATAAGGTCTTGAACTATCAATTTACCCTCATCAGGCGCCTTGATTCTGATTACTGCTGGTTTACCGGCACTTAGCAATTCAGCCTTTTTTGAGTCGCTAAGACATTTGCATTTTCCGCTATATTTATAATCACGCTTTGCCTGCATAGCATTATCACGTTCAATTTTCAATTCATCAGGTGAGCAGAAACAATAGTAGGCCTTATTTTCAGCAAGTAGTTTTTCTAAATACTCATTATATATATGAAGACGTTTGCTTTGCTGGTAAGGACCATAATTACCGCCCTTGCCAGGGCCTTCATCCCATTCCAGCCCAAGCCATTTCAAACCTTCTAATATACCTTGGGCTGAATCCTCTGTTGATCTAAGCAGGTCAGTATCTTCGAGCCGTAAAACAAAAACCCCGCCTATGCTCTTGGCAAAAAGCCAGTTGAAGAGGGCGGTGCGGGCTCCGCCAATATGTAATGTCCCTGTGGGACTGGGAGCAAAACGAACTCTTATATCTGTCAAATAAAACACTCCTTTATATATATTTTAGCGAATGATTTTGAATTTTTCAAAAATGATGGATACTGCGGCTTAGCTCAATTAATAAAATTATTTACTTTAGACACCAAATGTTACTACTTTTCATATATTTAAAAATGGAGGTGTTATGATGTTTGGACCCAGGATAAACTGGCTGCCGATTGTTATATTGCTTGCATTATTTATTATAGCCAGCTCATTCATCTTAATAGATTTTAAACTTAAATCCAGCATTCTTGAAATAGCAAAATCAAAAGCGCAGATAAAAGCAACGGAATCAATTAATGAAGTAGTTGGTAAAAAAGTAGTCACGCGCATTGAATATAAGGATATTGTTTATGTTCATAAAGATGATCATGGAAGAATTGTATTAATTCAGCCCAATACGTTAATGCTAAACTCAATAATGGCGGAAACCGTTGTTGAAGTAAGCAGGGCTTTGGAAGCACTGCAGGAAAACAGTATTAATATACCGCTTGGGCAGCTATCTGGATTCAAAATATTGGCCGGTTATGGACCCAAGATGAAGGTGAAAATAGTTTCTGCAGCTCAGATTAATGTTGAGGTTTTAAATAAATTCGAACAAGCCGGTATTAATCAAACCAGGCATCTGATTTATTTTCAGGTTAATAGCAAAATTAAAGTAGCGGTACCATTTCTTAATGATGAAGTTATGGTGTCAACTACCATTCCCTTGGCAGAAACCATCATTGTAGGTGAAGTACCTAATACTTATGTTAATTTTTCAGGTAAAAAAGATATCCTATCGCAAATAATGGAATGATTTGTTCCAAGGGATTAAAAGTTCCAATAAATATTTAGTTGTGCTAAAAAATAAAATCTATGAAAACTTGACATAGCTCAGGGGGCATGATAATATAATTCTTGCGCGTCAGACGGAAGCCTGAACGCAAAGCTCTTGATAAAACCGAACAGAAAGACTAAAGCTCTAGAAGAATCGAGGCAGAAGAAGTCTGTGAGGACTAATGAAGCCAAGAGGAAGCTAAGACCCGGAATGAAAATTTCGGGGTGCGAGAACGAAAGATCGAGCACGTTCAAGTCCGAAGGACGAAGAAGGTGTACGAGATTTCAGCTCCCGGAACTTG
>JAQUBU010000044.1 GCA_028686565.1 Syntrophomonadaceae bacterium | reverse complement strand
GATGTTTCTTTCCCCCCAGCTGTCAATGGCCTTTCCTAAAAGAGGTCTGAAAAACAAACTTATTACCGTTCCTATGATTCCAAGGATGGCAAAAGTTTGAACCTCACTGTGAAAAATTTTAATTAATACCCAGGGAGCAAAAGTAAGAAATATCTGTTTTCGAGCTCCAAAGACCATGCAAAGTATATAATACAGGAAGTATTTTTTCTTGATCATCAGAGTGCGGGGGTGTTTTTTTAAGGGCTCGGGTCTGATTAAAAATAAACAGATAGCAGCCAGGATAGCACAGGTTCCTGCTATTCCGAAAATCATGCCAAAAGAGAAATTGAAACGGGCAACCCCCAAGTAAACAAGCAGCATACCGCATAAAGCTTCCCCAGCCTCCAAAGCCCCCAGGCGGCCCATTAGCTGTCCGGTTCGACCTTCTTCCGCCAGGCGCAGTGTAATGGAAGATTTCAGGACCATAAAAAGGTGAGCTCCTGTGCTCCATAACAGCATCCAGATTACCACCTGTTTCATTTCAGGAGCCATAAAGCCCTGACCCCAGAGAGAGATTCCCACCATTATGGCTGCCAGCATGGCGATCCGGGTGTCAGCTAAAAAAATCAGAGCAGTAAAAACGAAGACAATTAGGAAACCGGGTAATTCCCGGGGGAATTCCAGTCCTCCTCTGGCGACTTCGCCCATTTGGTGGACTTGAGCCAAATAATTATTAAACGAGGGATCATAGAGGCCGCTGTATAAACCCATCATCAACACTGACAGGGAAAAAAGCAGAAGCGGGGTTGCTGCAGAATTTTTAAACTTTAACATTTGTGAACTCCTTATTCATGGTTATTCGGATAATAGTATAACATTTCAAATAGTATAGTATAATTGCACGGCCTAAGTTGTATATAAGTATGAAAAAAGCTAAAATTTAGAAAGCTATTTTGTTGCTTATTGGGAAATTGGGGGAGGGGTGTTTGGTGCCGGATATCAGAATATATGCTGACAACGGATGCGACCTTGATCACGAGCTGTTGGATGAATTAGGTGTTAAGCTCTTTCATATGCCCATAATCATTAAAAACAAGACTTACCGGGATAGATTAAGTATAAGCCCCAGTGAGTTTTATCAGCTTATTGCTGAACCAGGAGTAATGCCAACTACAGCGCAGATAATACCGCTGGAATACCAGGCCGAATTTGCCAGGGTATTGAATGAAAGCGATGCAGAGATTATATATATTGCTTTTTCCTCAGGCTTAAGCGGAACTTGTCAATCTGCCTTGATAGCTCGTAATATGATTGATCCTCAGCGCATAACAGTTATCGATTCCAAAAGTGCCTCAGTGGGTTATGCGCTTACAGTGATTAGAGCCGCCCAGGCAGTGAAGGCTGGTAAAAACAAAGCCGAGGTTATAGCTGCTATTGAGGATAATATTGCACGTATCCAGCATATTTTTGTAGTCGGAAATTTTGAAATGTTAAAAAGGGGGGGGAGAATTACGGCAGCTTCTGCCGCCGTAGGATCTTTTCTTAATATTAAGCTGATTGCGCATTTTGTGGATGGAAAAATTGCACCATTGGAGGTTGTGCATGGCCTGAAAAAAGCCAAGAAACGGATGTTGGACATAATGGAGAGCAGGAGCAGTGACCTGTCAGAACAGCTAATTGGAATCAATTACTCTGCTGACTATGAGGGGGCACTGGAAATAAAAATGATGATTGAAGAACGCTTTGGCTGTTCAAAATTTGTTATTTCCGAGATAGGTGCTGCCATTGGTTCCCATGTAGGAGCGGGAACTTATTCAGTTTTCTTTCTGAGTAAATAAAAGATTATTGCGAAAAATTGAAAGTGGCCTGTTATGGTTTTGATTGATTAGGATCTGTTGATTTGCCCTGCTGAGTGTTGCAGTTTTTTTTTCTACTGCAGTATTTGCTCATATAGTGTAATGTAATCGTCAACCATTCTATCCTGACTGAAACGTTCAGCCACCCATTCATGACAGTGTGCCCTGCTTATTAAGGGAATATCATTTAACTTTTGACAAGCCATATCTGCATTATTTACCAGAAATCCAGTCTCACCATCTTTTATAACCTCAGGCATTGAACCTTTATTGAAGGCTATTACCGGTGTGCCGCAGGCCATTGATTCAATCACACTTAGACCAAAGGGCTCGTTAAAGTGAATGGGATGTAACAGTGCATAAGCATTTCCCAACAATTCATTTCGCTGCTCAGGACCCACTGAGCCCCAATATATAATATTCTGGTTATCAATATGCGGGTATATATTTTTATTATAATAGTCCTTGTCCTGAATTATACCTGCAATAATAAGCTTTCGGCCTGTCCTGGACGCTATTTCTATAGCATCCGTGGTTCCTTTGTCCGGATGTATGCGCCCAAAGTAAAGCAGGTAATCACCAGGTTCCCTTTTTAAAGTGAATTCATTAAGATCAATACCATGATAGATAGTTGCACAATAATTCAAATCACTGCTGCGGTCGGCATTGCTAATAGATACATAATAGTTGTTCTGGTTATATTCTCTGTAAACAGGCAGTATCTTACTGGATGAAAAGCCATGAATGGTTGTTATCATAGGTGTACTAACCAGACGGCTGTATGAAAGCGGCAGGAAGTCGTAATTATTATGAATAATATCAAATTTACCCGCTTGTTCAAAAAGGTGGGCAATATGTAATGCCTCCCAAACTTTGGGATCAATATTGGGGTTTTCTTCATAGGGAACCGGACAGACATAGTCAAGACGGCCGGAGGTTTTTGAATCCCCGGTAGCAAATAGAGTAACATTAAGGCCTCTTCTTACCAGACCTTCCGCCAGTAAAGAAACCACTCTTTCCCAGGGACCGTAATGCCGGGGAGGTGTTCGCCATGCAATGGGTGACAATAAAGCAACTCGCATAATGTATATTACCTTTCTCGTTATTATCATTTTAATAATGTTTATAGACATCTTAATTGAGTTGAATTTTGTTTCCAAGCCTTATAGCTTCTGAAGATTATTCTTAGGATCTTTGTAAAAGCTATTCCTGTAAAATTAACCCAATAATAATGAAATCCGGAATTATTAATGACCATTAATACTTTTAGCATACAACTTATGCCAATCTATGTAAAAACAGGTTTGAGGATATATGCATATTAATATTACTTCGGGTCGAGAGTTTATATTACGTTTATGAGCTGATAAATTATTGGTTGTTGGGCTTAATAGATGCGTTAATTAGCCGTAACATGGAACTTGATGATAAAGTATGTTATAGTAGTAAACGACAAAATGCAAGGAGGAGCAATTATTGAACAAAGAAGGATTTAACAGTATGGGTCTGAAAGATGACCTGTTGAAGATGATAGATGAGAAAGGTTTTGAACAGCCCACTCCTATCCAGCAACAAACAATTCCATTAGCTATTGCCGGTTTGGATGTGATGGGACAGGCTCAAACTGGAACCGGTAAAACAGCTTCATTTGGCATACCTATTCTTAACACTGTCAGCAAGGGAGGCGGTATACAGGCCCTGATTGTCTGCCCTACCCGGGAATTGGCAGTTCAAGTACGGGAGGAAATAGCTTTTTTGGGCAGAGGATTGCACATCAACGCTTTGGCTGTATACGGCGGGCAATCTATTGAAATCCAAATGAGAGCTCTGGGACGGAGACCGGAAATTATTGTAGGTACACCAGGCCGTTTATTGGATCATCTTAGACGCGGGTCAATAAAGCTGGGCGGATTAAAGTTCGTGGTTTTGGATGAAGCTGATGAAATGTTGGATATGGGCTTCCTGCCCGATATTGAGACCGTTTTGCAGCAGTGCCCCGAAAAACGCCAGACTTTTCTTTTTTCAGCTACTTTAGTTGATGAGATCCGGGATTTAGGGCAAAAGTTTATGAATAAACCTGAGATTGTGCTTATTGAATCTGCTGAAAGAACAGTGGCAGTGATAGAACAGGTTTATTACCAGGTTAATCCCCGGCGCAAAGTAGAAACGATGTGCCGTATTCTGGATGTTGAGCAACCTCCGGTTAGTCTGGTTTTTTGCCGTACCAAGAAGAGCGCTGATGAATTAGCCAGGATACTGAATTCCAGGGGTTATACTGCGGATGCCTTGCATGGAGATATGTCCCAGCGTGAGCGTGACAGTGTCATGCATCGGTTCCGTACAGGCAGTACCAAGATTTTGGTAGCCACTGACCTTGCTGCAAGGGGTTTGGACGTTGAGCTTGTTACTCATGTTTTTAATTATGACATACCGGAAGAACTGGACAGCTATATCCATCGCACCGGGAGAACCGGCAGGGCAGGGAGAACCGGGGTTGCCATTACTTTGGTGGAACCCTCGCAATTGCGCCAATTAAGATTGATTGAGAGATATACGGGTAAGAGAATTCAGCCCGGAATCCTCCCGACTTTGCAGGAAGCCGTACAACGCCATCAGGAACTGCTGTTAAGCCGTTTGCTTAAGGCCGCAGAGCAACCAGGTGAAGTGTATTTAAATATGGCAGCAAGGATTTTAGAGCAAGGTGAAGCTAAAAATTTACTGGCCGCAGCCCTCAAAATTATGGCTGATGATACACCAGATCTGGAAACTACTGAATTTGATGAAAGTGATCGTGGTACTACTGCACATGTTGAGCTTCCCGCCGGCAGATTGCAAGGGATTCATCCCCGCAGGCTGGTGGAATTGCTTACTGCCAATACTTCATTGAGCCCTAAACAAATAGGTGATATAGAGATCAATAGCAATACTACTTATGTTGAAGTGCCGATGTCAAGTATAGATGAAGTTTACCAGGCTTTCATTAGTTTCGAACGCAATAAGAAAGGTGGTCGTCCGCCATACCGGCCGCAAAAACATCGTTCCAAAAAAATGGAAGTTGGACATAGAGGAAGATAAAGGGATAAGGGCTATTATGTGAATATAGCAAAAAGGAGCGATTGACGCTCCTTTTTATATTACTGAGCTCAGGTTATTGCAAAAAGCAAAAACTTGGCTCTATATTTTAATTAAGAACCTAACTGGGATTTCACTTCTTGTATTTCTCTGGTATCAGCAGGTGAAGCAGCTTTATAGAAACCTTTCTGTTCAGCCATTTGATAGAGCTGATATTGGAACTGTTCATCAGAGTTTCTAATTTGCTGCAGAGTGGATCTTAACTGCTGATTGGAAGTTTCAGCAATATAGTTGGTATAGGTGGTTAAACCACTCTTAGTCATGGAAAGAACATCATTAACCATTTCTTTGTCTTGCAGATGTTTGTTCATTCTTTCTTTCATCTCCTATCCTAAAAATGTTCTGAGCTTTTGGGCGGTTTGGCTCGCGGATTTGGCTGATTGAGCAAACATTTGCCGACACTGGGGATCTTGAGCCTCATCAGCGTAAAAATTTAATTTCTTTTCCATCATCATGTGGGACCCAATTAGATGTCTGAGACTTTGCAGTTCCATGTGATTCAAGTTCATTAACTAAACTCCTTTCAAATATATTTTCCACAATAATAGATTGTGCACTTTGATAATAAATATTCGAAATAAAATTTTAATAAAAAATTCCATATGGTTTTTTAATTATATTGGGCTATGGTACAATTATCTTGATATTTAATGGTAGGATTACCCATGCTTAGTATTGATGTATGGAGGATAGTATGTTGATAAGAGTTGATTTGACAACCTTTTCTCTTGGGAAAACTCTAGCCAAGGATTTATATAGTTCAGATGGTCAACTATTAATGCCCAAGGGAATTATTCTTAAAGAGTTTCATATTCAACAGCTTTTACAGCGAGGTTATGAGTATATTTTTATTCTTGAAGATGAAGGCGCTATATTAAGTCCTATAGTTGAAAACACACGCTTGCCTGAAGTTTATACCAATACGGTTGAGACTATGCGTGACATGATGTCGGCGGTATCTGCAGGGCATATGGTAAAACCCAGCGAAGTAAATGAGAGTATAGATGTGCTGTTGCCGGAAGTAACCGGTACCAATAATGTTTTAAAACACCTGCTTAATCTTCGGAACAAAGATGAATATACGCTTCAGCATTCTGTTTCGGTAGGGGTTATGTCAATAAAAATTGGACAGGCCATGAAACTGACCGCACAACAATTGAGGAATTTGGGTATAGCAGGAATGCTTCATGATATCGGCAAATGTAAGATGTCGAATGATATTATAAATAAACCGGGTCCTTTGGATGCGGCTGAATTTAAAGAGATCCAAAAACATCCTATATACGGCTATCAGATAGTAAATGAAATCAAGCTTAAGGATCCTGATATAGCTACCGCCGTACTTCAGCATCATGAGCATCAGGATGGTCATGGTTATCCCCTGCAGACCAAGGGGGAAGACATTAATCTTTACGGCAATATTATAGCAGTTGCAGATGTTTTTGATGCCCTCACCTCTGATCGTGCCTATCGCCCGCGCATGCCTTTGTTAAAGGCTATTGAACATATTGTAAAAGGTACCCTTGGACATTTGGAACCGATGGTAGCCCGACGGCTGTTTAAATACATATTAGACATCAGCATTGGAGAAACTGTTATTCTTAATACCGGCCAAAAAGCCACCGTGGTGTTGATAAATGAAACTGACCCAACTCGGCCGTTGGTTAAAATCGAAGAGGAATTCATAGACCTTAAAACTGAGCAGAATATCTTTATTCAGGATTTGCTTTCATAGCTCATGAATAAAACCGAACCTGTCCGTAAGGACAGGTTTTTTTTGTGTGCTTCCACATTTGTCATCAAAAATGAGATTCCATTATTGATCCTCGCATTTGCAAAATACTTAAATCGTTCGTGGCGGTGGAATACCAGGAAATTACTAAAACAATTATAAAGTGAATATAACGAGTAAAAGATTAATAAAATTATTCAAGCAGCACTCGAATTATGTCTGGTAAGAATGTTCTGATTCCATTAAAATATAGGATGCAAAGTCGGATATTATTGTTTAATGTCATTAAGTTAAAAGATTAAACATCATTTGGTTTTGTAAAAAGACTAGTCTTTAGCGGGGGAGGACTGTTTTTGAAACATAAGGGTTTCTTGTATTCTATATGTGGTATATTTATGTTTTTGTTATTTCTTTTTCAGCCGGGTGATTCTTTGTCAGTTCCGTATTATGAGGATCGTTTGATTTACAGAATTGAGACGAATGAGAAAATAATTGCAATAACTTTTGATGATGGACCTCATCCCATTTATACTCCTGAAATACTTGATATTCTAGATAAATATGGAATCAAGGGCACCTTCTTCATGATCGGCAGCCAAATGGATAAGTATCCTGATATAGTCCGTGATGTTATTAAGCGCGGTAACGTTCTGGGCAATCACACCTATCACCATCCAGCTGATTTGAAAAATAAACAGGAATCTGAAGTAATGGCCGAATTGAAGCAGTGGGACCAGACAATGGAAACGATAAGCGGGCAGAAAACCACTCTTTTTCGTCCTCCGCGTGGTTTTATTGCCGGAAAGATATTGACGGCTGCCGAAAATAACGGTGCCAGTACAATTATGTGGACAATCTGTGCTGATAATCGTAATGCTTCCACTCCTGAATTAATGTGTAAGCGGGTAGAAAATAATATTAACCCGGGAGGGATTATTTTATTGCATGATGGAATCAGCAAATCAAGATGGATGGATGTAAAAGCCACTGAATTAATTATTGAGTCACTTTCTGCGAAAGGATACCAGTTTGTAACAATTCCCGAGCTCATAGCCCTGGGCTCTAAAGAAGCAAAATAAAACCAGTTGTTTTATTAAATCTGTATAACGAGGCGAAAGCGGTCCCCCTCGTTGCAGCGGTGCGGAAAAAACTGCTCCCGAACAAACAATGCAAACATAAGATTTGCATTGTTTGTTCGGGAGCTGATTAATTTTTCGAACAAATTTGGGCAGAATATTAAAGCAAAATAATTAACTTTAGGAGGTTATTCGGTGTTGCATAAAGTAATGACGATGACGATTGTGATATTGGGTTTATTTTTGTTTAATGCAACAGTTATGGCAGCTGAAGAGAAAGTAGCAAAGAATGAACAGAAATTACTTATCCCCTTGCGAGTTGACCGTACTGATTATCCTGATCTGTATCTCTGTGAAGCCGGTATAGAAGGAGAAGCTGTTTGGATGCTGCAAGCGCGCCTCAAAGAACTGGGATATGATATAGAACCCAACGGCATTTACAGCAAGGATACCAGCCAAGTAGTTAAGCTGTTTCAGACTGCAAATGGTTTACAGGATAATGGTATTGTATCGCAATCAGTTTGGGAAAATTTAATGGTTAGTGAAGCTAATGAACCCTGTGTTGCTGAAAACAATAGTGAGCAAGAGGAGAGATTGCTCATAGAAATTGATGTAGCTAAGCGCAGTCTTACATTGTATAAAAACGATATTGTTTTTAAACAATATCCTGTAGCGGTAGGGAAAAGCAGTACTCCTTCCCCCTTGGGTGAATGGAAAATTGTCCAAAAGTCTCTGAACTGGGGGAATGGTTTTGGTACCCGTTGGATGGGTTTAAATGTGCCCTGGGGTATTTTTGGCATCCATGGAACCAATAAACCTGGATCGATAGGAACTTTTGCTTCACATGGCTGCATTCGCATGCT
This sequence comes from Syntrophomonadaceae bacterium, assembly GCA_028686565.1. GTDB lineage: Bacteria > Bacillota > Syntrophomonadia > Syntrophomonadales > Syntrophomonadaceae > JAQUBU01. Next base: position 4,335 of record JAQUBU010000044.1, on the reverse strand, counting down.
CAATAGACATGTTGAGGATTTATATCCCAATGTAAAAGAAGGTACGATGGTAAGGATAGTTGAAAATGGCAAAATGTTTCCCGAAGATTTAAAACCGGTAACATTGCAAAAGAAATCATCGGGACAAAGAGTGGTTTATGTTCAGAGCAGACTAAAAGAACTGGGATTAGTTTTTGACCGGGCGGATGGCCGCTTTGGAAACATGACCGAATTGGCGGTAAAATACTATCAAGTTTGGCATGATTTGCAGCCAACCGGAATAGTTGATGAAGGAACCTATCGTGCCATGGGAATGATAAAGTAGCAGTTCAGCACAGTTATTCCTGGTAATTCAGGCCGTGTTCGATACCAGCTTCGATATTGTTAATATGCTCCAGCATCTTATCCCGGGCCAAATCAGGTTTTTGGGCTCGGATGGCGGCGGCTATAGCTTCATGTTCACGTAAAGTACGCGGACCATTTAATTCATCGGCATAAAAATTCTCCCGATTAGTTCTGAATGTATGATGCATTAAATCTGCAACTGTATTCATCATCCGCAAAAGAATAGTATTATGTGAAGCTTCAGCGATGGCATAGTGGAATTTTAGATCAAATTCCACGGCATCCTGTATCTTATCGGCTTTTTTCATCTTATCCAGTATATCTTCTATGTTTTTTAGGTTTTCTTCATTAGCGCGAAGGGCGGCCAGGGCAGCAGCTTCAGTTTCCAGTATTCTGCGAATTTCCATCATTTGAGCACCTGGATTTCTTTCCACCGCCAGAACCATAGCCAGAGGTTCAAAAACCCGGGATACGCTGGTTTCTCGTACAAAAGTCCCTTCGCCGGGGTGAATTGCTAAAATGCCAATTGCTTCTAAAGCGGTTAATGCTTCGCGTACCGAAGCCCGGCTTACCCCCAAAGAATCAGACATATCACGTTCGGAGGGCAATCTTTCACCAGGTTTGAGTTCACCGCTGCTTATCATATCTTTAAGCTGTTCCATAATTTCTTCATAAATTTTTTTGGTTTTGATAGGTTTAAAACTCACGTTTTGCTACCTGCTTTCACCATGGTCTGTTAAGGGAGAGCGCTTGCAGGGTTTTTGCCGCTTCTCAACCCAATTCATAACTTATAATATCATGTTTATATTGGCAAACGCCATATCGTAGTGAAAAATTTAACGATTAATAGCAAAATTAGTGTCCAGCTAAATGATTATTATCTGAATATCGTGCCTGTGCCCTATTATTCATGCTAAAATAATACAGACTTGAACAATTTTTGGTTTACCAGCAAAGAACTATTAATAAACAGGAAGGTGAATATGATGATTGCGACTTTCTCCTTGTCCCCGGCAGGAGCCAAGCGTCTGATCGCTCGTGGACTCATAAAGGAACCAGTATTTCAGCATGCCCTGACCCATGGCCGGATGATCATAGGTTTGGGCACCACCAACTCATATATAGCTGAGGAACTTGGCTTCATATCTGCAGATGAGAAACTCCGGTTCGCGGCTGGTATCGTAAGCGCCGGAGTACCCTGCGTTACTGATGCCGATACCCGTTTTGCCAACATGTGTCTGGAAAACGGACAAATAAAGGAAATTACCTGGGAGGAGTTCATAGTGGACTTTAGCCAAGATGATGTCTTTGTCAAGGGAGCCAATGCCTTTGATGCCAATGGTAATGCCGGAGTGCTGGTGGCTAATCCCATGGGTGGTACGGTAGGAGGCTCCTTTGGTGTTTTGGCAGCCCGTGGCTGTAAGCTCCTGGTACCGGTTGGTCATGAAAAGATGATTCCTTCCTGTACGGCGGCTGCACAGGTGATGGGCATTAACCGGCTGGATTACAGCTTGGGGCAGCGCTGCGGTTTGGCGCTACTGCCAGCAGGTTTCGCCTGGATATATACCGAAATAGAAGCCCTAAAGACATTATTCGGTGTTGGTGCTACGATTGTAGCTGCAGGTGGAGTGAGCGGTTCAGAGGGATCAGTTATAGTCGCAATCGATGGTCCCAATGATACAGTAAAGGATGCCCTGGCCCTGGCCCGTACCCTGCTAAAAGAAAAACCCCTGTCCGTACCCAGGCAGTCCTGCAAGGAGTGTTGGGCGAGTACCAACTGCGTCTTTAAAAAGAATTTCTAGCCTAGCCCATAAAATTCCCTAAATAACCAATTAAGATGCGAATAGATATCTTCCCTCCTCTTTAAGCGATCGGGTTCCTATAACAAAACAGACGGCGGGTTATAACGAGGAGAAGTCTAAAAGGAATGGATATAAATATATCTCCCGCACCGCACAAAAAAAGCCCTTCCCGTTTTGGGAAGGGCTTGGTATGTCTGGAGCTAAATCGTAATCTTTGCCCGTTCCCGCATAAAAGCGATCTCGCGATCAATGTCGCCTTGAATTTCAGCAATTCGGCTCTTTGCATCGGGGCCTTTAAGCAGTCGGTTGAAGCGGCCCTGCTTCATTAAATATTCATCCACCGGGTCGGCTGCTTTTTTACCGCTGATCATATGTGAGGTGGGGTTATTAAAGCTGATCTTGCCATTCTCCGCTTCCCATAACAGCCAGGCACCGCTGCGCACAGCCATACGGCTCATCTGCACGGTTTCAGACATATCAAACTGCCAGCCTAAGTAGCAAGGAGCTAAAATTTCGATGTATTTCATACCAGGGGTGTTTTTCGCTTTTACCACCTTGTCGTACAGGTCGCCGGGGTAAGCCACGGTGGCGGTAGCCACGTAGGGAATATTGTGCTCCAGCATCAGCAGGGCCATGTTTTTCTTGGGCTGGCGCTTGCCGGTGGGGGTGGTGGTGGTGTAGGTACCGCGCGGAGTAGCCCCGCTGCGTTGAACTCCGGTGTTGCTGTAGGCTTCGTTGTTATAACAAAAGTGAATGATATTTTCGTTGCGTTCGGCTGCGGCGGAAAGAGCCTGAAAGCCTATGTCATAGGTGCCGCCATCGCCCACCCAACTGAATACAGTGGGCAACTCGCCTTGCAGACGGCCCTTTTCCTTCATTATTTCAAGTGCGTGAGTAATACCGGAGGCCGAAGAGCCAGCAGACGCAAATGTAATATTAATGCCAGGCCAGTTGTAACCCAGCTTGGGGGTCATGCCCATGCTGGCAACCGAGCAGGAGGGGGTCAGCAGCATGATGGCATTTGAACCCAAAGCCTTGCCCACGATGCGCAAGGCCATGGTGGCGGGGCAGCCGCCGCAGGCTCCGTTGCCGCTTAAAACCATCTCAATATCCGGTAGTTGTTTAATACTGGTAGTCATATCTCATCCATTCCTTTCATGGTCTAAGAATTATTATTCATCCATCATGGCGCGAATCTCTTCAGCCATGAAGCGGCGAGTCAGATCGATGCCACCAATGCCCATTACCCGGTTTTTAACCGTGATGTCATTGCGTCGGCCAAAGAGCAAGCTTTTCAGTTCAGAAGCTAAAATGCCTCCGGGGTGGCCGTAGTTATAGTTGCGATCCAGTACCATAACCTGCGCATTTTTCGGCAGTGCGTTGATGATATCCTCGGCAGGGAAAGGCAGATAAAGGCGCGGCCGTAACAGACCGGCCTTAATACCCTGCTCGCGAAGGATATCGATGGAAAGTCTTAATTCTGCTGCCATACTGTTGACTGCAAAGGCAACCACCTCAGCGTCTTCCAGCCGATAGGTGTCGATGGTATCGCCATCCCACATGCCGGTGATATCCTTATATTCCTGCGCTGCCTGCTTTACCAGCGGGATAGCTGCTATGATATCGTCGGACAGCATCTGACGAAAGTGTGCGTATTCAGTCGCCATGGTCACATTGCTGAACGAAGAAGGATGAGCCGGGTCGAGCCGCCATTCCGGCTGATGCGGAGGCAGGAAACGATCGATATCTTCCTGTGCCGGCAGAGTGAGGGGCATCAGACAATGAGATATGGCAAAGCCGTCAAAGTTGACCATCACCGGGATATTGATCTGTTCGGCGACGCGGAAGGCCTGCAGAATGGTATTGAACACCTCCTGATTGGAGGAGCAGTGAAATTGTATCCAGCCAGTATCGCGCTGAGCAAATGAGTCCTGATGATCGGCCCATAGGGTCCAGGGGGCAAAAACACCCCGGTTGACGTTGCACATTACTACCGGCAAACGTCCGCCGGAAGCCATATGTAGCACTTCGTGCATATATAGCAGGCCATTGGCTGAGGTAGCTGTGAAAACGCGGGCGCCGGCAGCGGATGCGGCCACGGCAGCGGCCAGAACGCTGTGTTCACCTTCAACCGGAATGAAGCGGGCGTTCATTTCGCCATTTTCAACCATGGCAGCCACCGCTTCCATAATGCTGGTCTGGGGAGTGA
>JAQUBU010000300.1 GCA_028686565.1 Syntrophomonadaceae bacterium | reverse complement strand
TGAGCAGGAGATTTTCGACCTGTTATTAATGGATATAAATATGCCTTATATGGATGGCTATGGTGCAACAGCGGCCATTAGATTAAATGAAAAAATGCTGAATAAACACACTCCCATAATAGCCATGACCGCTTATTCCTTAAAGGGAGACCGGGGAAAGTGCCTGCGTGCGGGTATGGATGACTACCTTTCCAAGCCTATTGACGTAAATGAAATGAATGCTACCATTGATAAATGGCTTAAATAATCGATAGATAATCCAACTAGTATGTACTGCTTCACCCCAAATGATAATCCATATTAATCATTCAGCAATTTCCGGATTTTCATAATGAGCCTGCTATAATCGATCGGATAGGAAATAGAATCACAAAAGTGCTGATTTCCATCAATGAGTAAGATTTGTGCATGAGGCCACAATGTTTTTATGTATTCCTCATCAAACAAACGATAGGTTGAATCATCTAAAATAACAGCACGCGGCGAACAATGCTGAGACAGCGATGAAAGCTGACTGGGCTCCATTACAGTGATAGCACTAAAACCTGATAAGCGAAATGCCTCTTCAATGGCTCCCAGGGGATTATCTCTTGTCATTACTACTATATCGATATTGATTTGACCATTTTGATAGTGGTGTATTTTGGGTAATTCAATCTTAAAAACTGTTCCTCCACCTTCAACATTGTTTGCCGATATGGTTCCCCCATGATTATGTACAATAGCCTGCACCACTGAAAGGCCTAAGCCGGTTCCACGTTCCTTGGTGGTAAAAAAGGGCTGAAACAGCTTGTTCTTCACTTCCGGGCTTAATCCCGTACCATAGTCACGAACAGATAAAACCGTATAATCCGGGGTCTCATGAATGGATACTTCTACTGGTTTATCATTGGTTGTTGCAGCCACAGCATTTCTTACCAGGTTGAGAATTACTTGGGTCAGTTGTCCGGGGTCTCCCCATACGGGCGAACATGATTCATTTTTAAGAACTATTTCGATGCCTGCCCCCGAAGCCTCTCCTTGCAGAAGCGGCTGGAGTTCGTCCAGGAGAGCCGAAAGTTCGACTGGTTCTGGTGCTATATCGGCCGGCTTGCCCAGAAGAAGAAATTCATTCAGCAGTCTGGTCATCCTATCCATTTCCCTTAGAATCAGATCCGCATAACCTCGAACCTTTGCAGGATCTCGCTTCACACTTAATATTTGCAGCAAACCGGAAGCAGCAGTCAGGGGATTCCTCAGCTCATGGGCCAGCTTGCCAACCATGGTAGCAGTGGTAGCAAAGCGGTCGGCTTTTCTGCTGGCTTCCTGCCATTGCTGATAATCAGTACGGTCATCAGCCAACAACAGCCAGCCTCTTGAAATACCTTCTTCTTGCAATGGACATAACTGCCAGTCCAGCCATAAGATTTTATCACCCAGGGTAATTTGTTCCATATATCCCTTAGCAGCACTTGCTTGGGCAGCAGAAAGGAAAGCTGACCATGGCGCCGGTATGTCATAAGCGCTTTTCCCCAGAATGTTATGACCCGCCGAACCCAGAAGTGCTTGTGCTGATCGGTTGGCAAAGGTAATAAAACCTCTGCGGTCAAAAAGAAGTACCGAACTATGAATAGCTTCCAATACATGACTAAAGCGTTTTTGTACCAGTGAAAACAAACTTTCAATTTCAAGGATCAGTGCGCATTCCTGAGCCATTAGTTTTAACAATTCAACTGTCTCAAGATGATTTGCAGCAGCCGATACTACTCCCAAATGCCCGCTGGCAACACTGCATAAGACAGGTTCTTTATGAATGCCGTAATCCATTGTATCAATATTTGCCATTTCAATCTCGCCTTTATAAATAAAGTCGTATTCCGGGGATGATTCTATCTTCAGCCACGCCCCTTCCGCATCAAGCAGTACAATAAGTGCGCAAAGAATTAGATTCAGGGCATTTTTAACTGCATATTCGTCTCCCTGAAAGAGTGACAAGACAATATGATTCATTTGCCGAAGGGCGGATAATTCAATAGACCTTCGGCCGCTCCGAAACTCCTCTTTTAAAGTAAATAAAAAAGTTGACAGGATTTCTCCTGCTATCTGAACCCGATCCATAAATTTCGGTCCAGCATTATTGCTTGCACATGAGCATTCGGAGACAATAACAAACAGTCGTTCAGTTAAAGCCAGTCCTGCCACAGTCCTGGCTTTAGAAAGTTCGATTTTCACCTGGCCTTCTTTTTTGGATTCCTGGCAAATTTTGATTTTATCAGCCATTGAGTATTTATCATAAGGGGTTAGGCAATGGGGGCATTTTCCGGGTATCTGTGATTCGAACTGATCTCCCGGCATAAAGATATGAAGTCCCAATTGCAAACCGCAGGCAACACTGGAGATAAACTGTATCCATCGATCAGATTCTATAACCCTCAGTGTTTCCAGGTGATCTTGTTGAATCATGCTTAACTCACTCTTTCTATCAGATAATTTAAGCAGTTTCTTCCACTGCTGCAACGAAGTGGGGATTCAAGCACCAGAAGAAACTGCGCAGTAGTTTCAACTTACTGCTGCAACGAGGCAGCACCTCGTTATAAACCTCCACCTGTTATGTTAATAGGAACCCGACCGCTTAAATAAAGAAGTGGGGGACATATTTTCAACTCGTTATACTAAAACCTTCCGGGCCAATTGACGCTTCGGCCGCCTCATAGGAATGATTGCTGCCACGCATTTTAATTACGCGTAATTGCAATTTCAATGCACAGTCTCCCTCAAAAAAACGCAGAACAATCAGGTTGTCAGCTATGTAACTGATACCATGCTTGGTTGCCTCTGAAAGACCGCCGTAGGGAGTTTCATAAGTCAGGAGAGTACTAACCCCCAAGGTTTTTAAATTATCACATAATGACCATATATGATCCGTGTATTTGATTTTATCCGTCATCCCGACCTCAAAAGATGAGATTGAATCTATAATAACCCTGGATGCTCCGATTTTCATGACATTGTTGAGTACGTGATGAATATGCTCATCAATACTTATTTCAATGGGAGATATGTGATCGATATACAGGTCTCCCGATTCAAAGTATCTACTAAGGTTTATGCCCAAACTGGCA
>JAQUBU010000299.1 GCA_028686565.1 Syntrophomonadaceae bacterium | reverse complement strand
TTATTTCTTCCATCAGAGTCTTCTCAGTGACATCTATCAGTTTTAATATCTGCGGTTCAACTTCACCTACCGGCACTGTTATAGCTGAATCACCGGCAAAACCGTTAAGTATTACTCCAAAATCAATACTGATTATATCTCCCTCATTAAGCACTCTGTTGCCAGGTATTCCATGTACTACCTCATCATTGACCGAGGCACATATCACCCCGGGGAAAGACCGCTTTCCTTGGGGATGAGGATAGTTCTTGAATGCTGGTATGGCACCATTTTTTTTACATTCATTTTCGGCTATTGCATTTAACTTCGCCGTAGTAATTCCTGGTTTAACTTCTTCCTGAAGCATTCTGAGCACGCGGGCCACCAGTGCACCCGACAAGCGCATTTTGGCAATATCAGACGATGTCTTTATAATTATCATTTATAGACTCTCCAGGATTTTCACTACATCCTCAAACACTACACGACTATCCCGATTTCCATTTAAATTGTGAAGCACAGACTTTTTGCTGTAGTAATCCAGCAAAGGCGCGGTCTGCTCATTATAGACTTCCAACCTTTTGGCTACGGTTTCACCGCGGTCATCACTACGCTGTATTATTTCTCCCGCACAAATATCACATACTCCGGTTTTTGCAGGAGGATTATAACTAAGGTTATATACTTTTTTGCATTCCTTGCAGCTAACCCTGCCTGACAAGCGTTCTATCAAAATTTCATTAGGTGCAGCTATATTTAGTGCCACTTCAACTTTTTTATTCAACTTAAGCAAGGCTTGGTTCAGAGCATCCGCCTGTACTGTAGTACGAGGAAAGCCGTCAAGCAGAAAACCCTTGGCACAATCGCTCTGGGCCAATCTTTCTTCCACTATCCCTATAGTAACCTTGTCTGGTACCAGCTTGCCTGCTTCCATGTATTTCTGAGCTTCTTTACCCAGTTCAGTTCCGTTGCTGACTGCATCCCTGAACATATCACCGGTAGAAATATGGGGAATCGGGTATATAGCTTTAATCAATTCCGCCTGAGTACCTTTTCCAGCCCCAGGAGGACCCATAAGGATTATATTCACCGCTATCAACTCCTATTTCACAAAACCTTCATAACTACGCAGTAAAAGATGGGATTCAATCTGTTTCATGGTATCCAGGGCTACACCGACTACAATCAACAAAGCTGTTCCACCGAAGTAGAGACTGGTAATCCCAGTTAAACTGATTACAAAATTGGGCAAAATAGCGATCAATGCCAGGAAAACTCCTCCTGCCATGGTCAATCGAGATAAAACCCGATCAATGTATTCAGCAGTTGGTCTCCCAGGGCGAATACCCGGAACAAATCCACCGTACTTTTTAATATTCTCTGCTACATCCAAGGGATTAAAAATAATCGCAACATAAAAATAGGTAAAAAATACGATTAAAAATGCATAAAAGAGATTGTAGGCAACACTGCCGAAACTAAAATAGTTCTGTAAAAATTGGTTAAATCCTGATGTTGGACTCATCCAGGAACCAATTGTAGCTGGAAACATCATCAGTGACATTGCAAAGATTATAGGAATAACTCCAGCTGCATTAACCTTCAACGGTAAGAAAGTACTCTGACCTCCATAGGTCTTACGCCCTACTACTCTTTTTGCATACTGTACCGGTAATCTTCTCTGTCCTTCATTTACCATAATAATGGCAGCAATTATAACCAAGGCGATAACTGCAAACAGCAGAATATTGAAATAACCTATTATCCCTCCGCTCAGTTCCTGTAATACCCCGCTGACTCCGCTGGGCATGCGTGAGACAATACCCGCAAATATAATTAAAGATATTCCATTGCCTATACCCTTTTCGGTAATCATTTCACCTATCCACATCAGCAAAGCGGTTCCTGCAGTAAGCGAGATGGCTATAAGCACGTAAGTTAGCATTCCTCTGTTTTCCACGGCTCCGCCTCTTCCCAGAGCTATCGACATACCGATCGCCTGGACAAAAGCCAAAACTATCGTACCGTAACGAGTATACTGAGCGATAATTTTCCGGCCTTCCTCGCCCTCTTTATTTAAGGCTTCAAGCTTGGGAACTACAACCGTTAACAAGTTCATTATAATTGATGCATTAATATACGGTGTAATACTCATGGCAAAAATACTAAAGCGTTTAAATGCTCCACCGGATACAATGTCAAAAAAACCGAATAACTGTCCGCTTAGCATCTTGGCAAGAGCATCGGCATTAATGCCAGGTACAGGTATATGAGCACCAAGTCTGAAAACCAGCAACATAAATAAAGTAAACAATAACTTGTTTTTGAGGTCACCAGCTTTAAATGCCTTTTGGACCGAGCCCAGCATTATATCACCTCAACTTTGCCGCCTTTGGCAGTTACTTTTTCTTCGGCTTGCTTACTGATTTTATGAGCTTTCACCAATAACTTCTTTTCCAATTCGCCATCACCTAAAATTTTGACTCCGGCTTTGAGTTTTTTAACCAAACCGGCATTGTAAAGCAGTTCTGGGGTTACCTCAGTTCCATCACTAAATATATTTAAGTCCTTAACATTTACAATTGCATATTCTTTTTTGAATATATTGGTAAAACCGCGTTTCGGCAGACGTCTCTGTAAAGGCATCTGTCCACCTTCAAAACCAATTCGCACTCCACCACCGGAACGGGATTTTTGTCCCTTATGCCCCCGGGTTGATGTTTTTCCATGCCCGGAACCTATTCCGCGACCTACTCTCTTAATGCGTTTATTCGCACCAGGTGGAGATTTTAAGTCTTCGAGTTTCACATTAGAACCTCCTTGCACCTAATCAATTTCTTCAACTGTAAGCAGATGTTTAACTTTGTTGATTTGCCCTCTAATTTGGGCACAATCTTCTTTTATTACACTCTGTTGCAGTTTTCTTAGCCCTAAACTTTTAATGGTTGCTCGCTGAGTCTCAGGAAAACCAATAAAACTCTTGGTCCACGTAATCTTCAATCGTTTTTGCAAGCCTTTTCCCTCCCTAGTTCATGATCTCGTCTATGGTCTTGCCCCTCTGTCTGGCTACTTCTTCAGCCCGCTTCAAGTTTTTCAGACCATCCATGGTGGCATGCACTATATTA
>JAQUBU010000298.1 GCA_028686565.1 Syntrophomonadaceae bacterium | reverse complement strand
TAAACACCGAATATTACTCCTTTACTTAACTTTACCTCTGGTGGAGTAAAAACTATGAGGCGGATCTCCATGCAAATTAAAATTGATGAAGACAAGCTACAACAGATTGTGGAGCGTTATCACCTTCGGCTCTTAGTTTATTATGGAAGCTTTGCAAGGCAGGAGGACTATAATTCTGCGAGCAGCGACATCGATATTGCCTTTATATCAAACGAGCAGCTTAACAGTCAGCAATTGTTTGATTTTATGAGCGATTTAATTCTTCTACATAGAAAAAGTGACATAGATCTTGTTAACCTGCAGACTGCATCCGGACTTTTAAAAGAAGCGGTGGCCAATGATGGCAGGGTTCTTTATGAGCAAGAAGCAGGATACTTTCAGACCTTGTGTCCTTATTTATATAAATGTTATTACGAAACCCAAAAGTTTCGCCAGGTTAAACGGGCTATTTTTGAAAAGAAATTAACGGAAGAATTAGAAAACGTCCGAGCAAGATAGGATTTGGGCTAAATTAGCATATGCTCGATATATTACCTGGAATAAATGCATTTAATTAACCAGTATTTGAAATGCGCTAAAACTTAGTTGCCTTAATAGCTTCGATTACATAGTCCTGTTCTTCTTCACTCAAACCCGGGTAAATAGGCAAGCTTATTTCGCGGGCATAGAAATCCTCTGCTGCCGGGAAATCTCCTTGACGATAACCAAACATCTTTTGATAATAGGGCTGCAAGTGAATCGGTATGTAATGTACCTGAACCCAAATATTTCGTGAACGCATATAATCAAAAATTTGCCTGCGGTTTATCTCAGGATCGATCAGCACCGGGTAAAGATGATAGGCATGACTGTCGTCATACGGGGGATGAAGCGGAGTTTTGAGCCATTCTATTTTTCCTAAAGCCTGGTTATATATATCAGCAATCTGACGGCGCTTCTCAAGAAAGCTCTCCAGCTTTTTCAACTGGGAAAGCCCCAGGGCACATTGAATATCGGTAATTCGATAATTATAGCCCAGTTCCTGCATTTCGTAATACCAGGGTCCCTCATTACGTTCCATTTGTTCGGGAGAGCTGGTAATACCATGGCTGCGAAATAACTTTAAACGCCGGTAATATTCCTCATTATTGCACATAATCATACCGCCCTCGCCAGTGGTAATGTGTTTCACCGGGTGAAAGCTCAGCATCGTCATGTCAGCCTGGTTCCCTACTATCTGCCCATTACGTCTGGCACCCAACGCATGAGCGGCATCTTCAATCACCAATAAATTGTAACGGCGGGCGATCTTCATAATTTTCTCCATGTTTACCGGGTAACCCGCATAATCAACCGGTATAATCGCCCTGGTTCTGGCAGTTATGGCATCTTCTATCCTTAAAATATCAAGGCAATAGTTATTAGGATCAATGTCAACGAAAACCGGGCAGGCCCCAAGGTAAACCGCCGCATTGGCCGTGGCCAGAAAGCTCATAGGAGTAGTGATAACTTCGTCACCAGGCTTAATCCCAGCCGCAAATAATGCCCCATGCAAAGCCGAAGTACCGCTATTAAACGCTACCGCATATTTTGCACCGCAGTATTCCGCTACCCGAACCTCGAACTCATCTATCATCGGCCCCTGGGTAATCCATTTAGAGCGCAGAATCTCAGCTACCGCACTTATATCATCTTCATCAATATTTTGCCTGCCATAAGGAATAAACTTATTTAACTGTGCCATAATTCAATTTCTATCTTTAGATTCTCAACTAAAGTATACTCTCCCTTTTTTATTGCTTCTCGCCCTTTTTTAATTTTTTCCAAAACATATAAATGATACATAATATCTTCTATTTTTACCGGCTCTGGCAAGTTAGCAATAAGCTCAATAGCCTCCTGTTTAAGAGTCTGCATTTCAAATACGCCTCCATTACCCATTGATAATCTTGTAGCTTACAGTCTATATGATTATCATTATTGCAACAAGCTCTTGGCAATCCATTCCCTAGTCTTCATCAAACCCTCTTCCAGGCTTACATTAGGCTTCCAGCCCAGTATATCCCGGGCTTTATCGAAGTTGCAAAGCAGCTTTTGAATTTCGCTCTGCGGGTGGATATGAGGTACATGTACTATGCGCTGTTCATCATTTGAAATTAACCGGGCCAATTCATTGACACTTACATCTCTTCCCAGCCCGGCATTCAACAACTGTCCATCCGCCCGGCTGTCCATTCCCGCTCTTATAACAAAGTCAGCACAGTCTTCCACGTAGAGAAGGTCCCTGGTCTGGGTTCCATCCCCGTAAATGCTTAGCTTTTCCCCCTGCAGTTCCCGCTGAATAAAGATAGCCACTACCCCGCCTTCACCCGAGGACTTCTGAAAAGGCCCATAAGTGTTAAAAGGACGAACAACCACAGTGGGCAGACCATAAGCGTGATAATACGAAAGGGTCAGGGCTTCCCCGGACAGCTTGCTGGCCGCATAAGGAGATGCAGGTTTAACCGGATGAATTTCGCTTATGCCTCCCGCTTCGCTGCTGCGGTCATACACCATGCAGGTAGACATGAATAACATCTTGATATTCCTCTGACGGCACTCTTCCAGCACATTGAATGTTCCTAAGACATCATTGTTAAAGGTAGTGCGCGGATCATCAATCGAATCCTGTACATTAATACTGGCCGCCAGATGATATACCAGATCAAAGCCGGCAGCAAACAACTTGCTCAAGGCCTCCCGGTCTTTTATGTCTCCTTCAATAAATAAGAAGTTCGGGTTACCCCTGAACTCCTCGATATTTGTCAACCTGCCGTTGGAAAGATCATCAAAAGCCGTAACCTTATGCCCTTCCCCCAGCAACTTTTTAACAACCCAACGGCCAATAAATCCGGACCCGCCGGTAATTAGAATGTTCATGTTGGTACCTCCAGCTTAGTAAATTATTCTATCGTAACCTTTAAGCTATATGAATCATCAAACTCAAAGCAATATTTCTTTTCCCCGCAATCAAATTCATATTTACTGTTAAGGCTAAAATCAGTTTCTTCACTTGCCTTGGCCAGTTCCACGCCATCAACTTCACACAGCCAATCAAATATATCACGGTCCGTGGCCTGTTGGTATTTTTCTTCCGGAAATTGTTTGAAATCTT
>JAQUBU010000043.1 GCA_028686565.1 Syntrophomonadaceae bacterium | reverse complement strand
CCAGCTGAGATTCATAAATTTCTTTGGCGGCCTGTAAAACCTCCTGCCGCTGCTGCAGGTATTGCATATCATTCATCCCCCTATTTAAGCTTTTTTAATTCCCTTTCAAACGGTTTCCTGATGACTCCTTTTTCTGTAATAATGGCTGTTATCAGTTCGTTAGGTGTTATATCAAAAGCAGGGTTAAAGACTTCTACATCAGGGAGACTAAGCTGAACTCCCTTTATTTGACGAATCTCTTCGGGATCGCGCTCTTCTACTGGTATTTGCAAACCATCACTTCGACTAAGGTCTAAAGTTGACAAAGGGGCGGCAATGTAAAAGGGAATATTATTATGTCGGGCAAGAACTGCCAGAGAATAGGTCCCTATTTTGTTAGCTGTATCCCCATTAGCAGCAATGCGGTCGGCACCGGCTATTACCGCATCCACTTTGCCCAGGCTCATGGTATAACCAGCCATACTGTCAGTAATAAGGGTAAGCGGAATACTGTCCTGTTTAAGTTCCCATGCAGTTAGACGGCTGCCCTGAAGTACCGGCCTGGTTTCACAGACCCATACCTGTTCAATTTTATTCCTTCTGGCGGCCGATCTGATTACCCCCAAAGCCGTGCCATAACCACAAGTAGCCAGGGCTCCAGCTTTGCATATGGTCATTATCCTGCAGTTTGCATTTAATAAAGACTGGCCATATTCACCAATAGAGTAGTTTATATTTATATCTTCGGCGAACATATGCTCAGGTTCTTTTCGCAAAAATAGAGCAATAGCTTGCTGAGTGGCTGCTTTATTAACTTGGAAAACTTTATCCATTCGTTCCAGGGCCCAAAATAAATTAACAGCCGTAGGGCGAGTAGACGCCAGGAGTGATTTTATCTTTTGAAAATATTCTTCCAGAGAATCAGCTGGACCTTTATAATCAGTAACGGCCATAGCCAGTCCGAAAGCTGCCGCAACTCCAATCAGAGGTGCACCTCTAAGCTTCAGAGTCTTTATCGCCGTCGAAAGTTCTTCAACTGTTGAACAATTCAAATAAGCCACCCGTTCGGGAAGCTGGCTCTGATCAAGAATCCTCAGCTTTTGATCCTCAAAAAATATGGTCTTAATCATTTCATTACCCCGGGTTCACTCAAAATCCGGGCACAATCACACTCTTTGTATGCTGGAAGGTATTTCAAACTGCTCATCATCAAGCATCTGGCTCCCTCAATATTTTGCTGCATTAAATCCAGTACTTCACTATGGGTTAGGATTCCTGGCGTTACCCCTGCCGCAAAGTTGGTAACTATTGATATATTGGCATAACAAATACCCAATTCGCGGGCCAGACATACTTCAGGAACACTGGTCATTCCAACCATATGCCCTCCCCATTGCTTAAACATCATTATTTCCGCCGCAGTTTCGAAACGAGGTCCTTCCGTACATACATAAGTTCCTCCGTTATGGACACTCAAGCCTTTTTCTTCTCCGGCTTTTATTAATGCCTTTCTCAGTTCAGGGCAGTAAGGTACGGTCATGTCACAATGTACGACACCTGCTTCGCCGCCTTGGTAGAAGGTATTTGCCCGGCTTTTGGTAAAATCCATGAATTGATCAGCCAGAACATACTGGCCTGGTTTAAATTCAAAATGCAATGAACCAACTGCCGCCGTTGCCAGTATATTCTGAATACCCAGCATTTTTAAAGCCATAATATTAGCCCGATAATTAATTAAATGAGGTGGTATACTATGCTTAATTCCGTGCCTGGGTATAAATGCCACTTCAATGTCCTGATACTTGCCAATCGAAATTTTGACCTGTCCATAAGGTGTTTCTTGTAATACTTCTCTTACATCATCCAGTAAGCGAGGATCATAAACCCCCGTACCACCAATAATCGCTGTTCTTACCAACTATATTTCCTCCTTTTAATTCTGCATTAGAGAGCACGTTTGTCTCCAATGCTTAGCTTCCTTGATATTATGTACGAAAAATTCATTAGGGATATTACATATTTGTTGCATCCTGTACCTGTACCGGGCTTGAAAAACACATAATTTTATGAGCTCACATGTCACTGTTCCTCAGGTTTATGACCAAAGGCACCTCGCATGGGCAAAACCATCAGCTGGACTGCAATCTATGAGTCCTCCTCTGCAAATAAAGCTTGTGCGAATATTTGGGGAGAGAAATCCCGTAGATCTTCAAGGCTTTCCCCAATTCCCACCATTTTGACCGGAATGTTAAGTTCCTTAACTATAGCTAATACAATACCGCCCTTGGCTGTACCATCAAGCTTGGTGAGAATTAAGCCGCTCACTCCCGTAACCTCTTCAAAATTACGTGCCTGGCTTATAGCATTCTGGCCGGTTGTAGCATCCAGCACCAGCAAAACTTCATGGGGAGCAGAAGGCATTTCCCTGTTAATTATATTCCTGACCTTGGCAATTTCTTTCATTAAATTGGTTTTATTCTGCAATCGTCCAGCTGTATCAATTATAAGGATATCAGCTTTGCGGGCACGGGCTGCATTAAGTGCATCGTACACTACGGCACCTGGGTCAGATCCCTCCTGATGCTTAATTATATCTACGCCTACCCGGTCTGCCCATATCTGCAGCTGATCTATGGCTGCCGCTCTGAAGGTATCCGCCGCTGCCAGCATTACTTTCTGCTGATCTTGCTTAAACCTGTAAGCTAATTTGGCAATTGAAGTAGTCTTGCCAGTACCATTCACGCCTACCACCAGTATTACCGCAGGTTTTTCCTCCGGAATGTTTAAAGGTGTATTACCATGATCCAAAAGCTTTTTTATTTCTTCCCTTATCAAGGCTACAACTTCAGATGAATCATTGATTTTTTGCTTTTTAGCTTCTTTTCTTATGTTTGAGACTAGTTCAACACTGGTATTGACTCCAACATCTGATTGAATAAGAATTTCTTCCAAGCCTTCCCAAAAATCCTCATCCAATTTCTTGCTGCTTTTTACCAGTGTATCGATTTTCTCGTTGATATTTTGCCTGGTTTTGCTCAAACCACTTTTGAGCTTCTCAAAAAAGCCCTGCTTTAGTTTTGATGTATCCGGTTCATCAACAGCTTTTTGATTATCATCGGTTAGTGTTTTATTATCACCGTTATCTTTCTTCCTGATTTTGAACTTATCGAAAAAGCCGTTCCGGTTATCATTTTCATCTTGTTGTTCATTTTCCTGCCAGTCTTCTTTTGGTTCATTGCCATCGGATATGCCTGCCCGACTCTCAGACACCTGCTGATCATCCTGAATAAGGTTATCTGTAATCAGTTCATCGCTCTTTTCTTTTTTCTTTCCTTTTAGTCTATCGAAAAACGCCATTTTTTCATCCCACCCCATCAAACATTTTACCCCGCCAGGCTTTCCGCTTCCACCATATTTATAGAAAATACCGAAGAAATTCCTTCCTCAGGCATTGTTACCCCATAAATATTCTCCCCGGCTTCTATAGTAGCCTGTCTATGAGTTATCACAATAAATTGAATATCATCCGACATGCTTTTCACGAAATTGGAGAACCTGAATAAATTTGTTTCATCTAGTGAAGCATCAATTTCATCCAGTAAACAAAATGGGGCTGGACGTAAACGCAGCAAGGAAAAAATAAATGCAATACAGGTTAATGCTCTTTCCCCTCCCGATAAGAGATTAAGTGGCTGGGTTTTCTTGCCGGGCATCTTCACTTCTATATTTACACCTGCTTCGAGGCGGTCTGCATCAGTTTCAAGCTTGAGCAACGCTTCGCCCCCGCCAAATATTTCCGCAAAAGTTTTGTGGAAACTCTTCGCAGCCAGGATCATGAAATTAGCGAAATTTTTCAGCATTATTTTCTCGGTTTCTTTAAGCAGTGCATCCAATGATTCCCGGGCTTCTGATAAATCAGTAAATTGCTGCTGCATAAATTCAAAGCGCTGATTAATTTCCTCATGTTCATGAATAGCTTCCAAATCAACCGAGCCTAAGGTTTCAAGTTCTTGTTGCAACTCGGCAATTCTGCTTCGGTAATCTCTTATTTCAGCAGCAGAAAAGATTTCGCTGCCCTCTTGTTCAGTCTGGTCCCCAAATTTATCCTGCCACTTGTCATTTATTGCTTCCATTTCTGCTTCCAGTCGCGCCAGATTTACTTCGGTACTTCGAATATAGTTTTCCCTCTGTAACAATTCCTGCCGGGCAGGAATCATTTCACTGCGTAAGTTTTCTATATTACTCCGATGCAATTGCTGAGCAGAATCAGCAATCCCGCTTTCCTGCATTACTCTCTTTAACTCTTGCTGCAAAATCTCTGCCTCGTTTTTGCTATGTGCAATTTTCAGCAATTCATTACTGTTTTCCTCTTGCAAGCGTGCCTTTAATTCCCCGGCTTGTCTATGCGACTCCAGATAAGAATTTTTCACCTGTTGGAACTGTCCAATATTCTTGTCTATATTTTCTAGTTCTTTCTTTTTCATTTCCAATTGGTCAGTAAATGATGCCAGACGTTCCTTATGTACTTCAAAATCCCGCTTGCCGAGTTCAATGTTTTCCTTTAGTTTTTCCAGCTCTGCTGACACTATCTCTCCAGCTCGCTGCATCTGGCTTTGCTCTTGCTGCAAATTGGCAATAATTAACTCCAGTTCAGTTCCCTCTCTATTTAGCTTATCCAGTTGCCGTAAATAGTTCTCTTTTTCCTCCTGCCAGCTTACCAGATCATTATCCAATGCTGATATCTGCTTGCATAGCAGATCATGCCGGAACTGATACTCCCGCATGATATCGCGGTTAGAATTATATTCTTTATCTATTTCTTGTATTTCCTTGGAAATAGCTTCAGCTACAGCCCGGTTTTCATCGCAAGCTAATTTGTTTTCATGCTGGAGTTTGAGCAGTTTTTTCTCTTCTCCCCGCCTTTGTAAAGGACTATTGCCTGCCGAATTGGAAGTTCCTCCACTGATAGCTCCGCTTACATTTATTAATTCTCCCTCCAGACTTACTATTCGCAAAGGATAGTTCAGATTTTTAAAAACCTTTATTCCCTTTTCCATGTCTTTAACCAAAAGCACTCGGCCTAAAAGATATTCGACCGCTTTTTCAAACGCCTTATCATACTTAACCAGATTAGCGGCCAGACCCAGTACCCCTTCGATTCCAGCAATATCTCTTAATACTGGCCCAGGTACTGAAGAGACCTTTAAAATATCCAGCGGTAAAAATGTAACCCGCCCTTGTCCCTGCCTTTTCAAAAATTCTATGGCGGTTTTGGCATGCCCTACTTTTTCAACCACGATATTTTGCAGTCCGCTGCCAGCTGCGGTATCAATAGCAAGTTCCATACCCTGAGGAACATCAATTATTTCCCCCATCAGCCCTAAGACACCTTGTAAGCTGCCTTGTTTAGCGGAATTAAATATTATTTTTACCGCCGGAGAGTAACCCACCAGCCTTTTCTGCATATCCTTGAGTGACAACAAGCTGTTATCTATCTTAATGGATTTTTGTATCAACTCTTTATATTGTTCTTCTGCTTTCTGCCAGAATTCTGTTTTTTGCTTTTTTTGCTCAGCCAGCCCGGCAATTATTGCTTCACTTTTTTCTATGTATGATTCCAATATATTTTTTTCTTCTTCCAAATCAATCCGGTTTTGCCGGTGGTTCTTGATTTTATCTGCCAATTCTTCTTTATGTATACTTAGTCTTTCATTTCTTTCCCGGGATTTTTTAAACAGCTCTTCATTTTGACTAAGCTCATTTTTGACCTGAGTTTCCTGTTTTATTTTATCAAAAACTTCTGCCTTTTTTGTTTCGAAATTTTTGTAATAATCCCCAAGGTCCTCCTCCATTTGCCGGACTTCAAGCTGAAGCTTTTCCCATAATTCAATTTTTTCCAAATATTTTCCCCGTTCAGCTTCACAGTCAACACGGCTTAACTCCAAATCCCGATCTATATTTCCTAACAAACCTGAATATTTGTTCTCATCATCGCGGGCCAGGCTTATTCTTTCCTGGTTGTTTCTAATTCTTTCCTCACTTAATCTAATATTGCCATGATGTGAACCTATGGCTGAATCCAGAGCATGTTTTTCCTCCCGTAACTGAATGGCTATGCTCTGTTGGCTGTTAAGAGCTAATTCTTCCTCACTAAGCCTTATTTCCATCTTTTCGAACTGCCCGGTTAAATTCTTTTGCTCATCAAGCTTAGTTACTAGTGCGACCTTTTTCTGTCCAATATCTTTACCAATCTTATTCAATTCGTATGACAATACTTTTTTCTCTTGTTCCTGGCATTCTTTGCTCATCTTCATAAATAATCGGGCTTTTTCAGCTTTTTTGAAAACTTCATTTTTGCGCTGCCGCAATTCTTCCATAATATCATTCAAACGCAGCAAATCACTTGCAGTATTATTCAATCGCTTCTTCACTTCGTCACGCTGCTGGCGGTACTTTATAATACCAGCAGCCTCCTCCAGGATTAACCTTCGATCCAGAGGCTGCCCGTTTAAAACCTGCTCCAGTTCCCCCTGACCTATAATTGAATATCCTTTTTTTCCCAAACCTGTACCCATAAAAAGATCTAATACGTCTTTCATCCTTACCAGGGTCTTATTAATATAGAATTCGCTCTCGCCGGTGCGATAAATCTTTCGTCCCAGCGTAACGTCGCTGAAATCAAGAGGCAGCAGGTGGTCGTGGTTATCCAGTGTCATTTCTACCGTTGCCATTCCCAGTGCTCTTTTCCGGTCGCTGCCGTTAAAAATGACATCATCGCTTTTTTGTCCCCGCAAATGACGCACATTGGCCTCACCCAATACCCAGCGAATAGCATCGACCACATTGCTTTTGCCACAGCCATTCGGCCCTACCACAATATTTATGCCCGGGTTAAGTATTATCTCTGTATTGTCAGCAAAGGATTTAAAACCCTTAATATCAATCCGTTTCAGGTACAACTATACTCCTCCTACTAAAATCCTTTTTAGGAATCTGCGAAAAAGTTTCATCCGCGCCACTGCAATGAGCTGAGTTTACACAATAAGTTCTTCACAATGTCTGAATCTTCTAAAGAACAGCTATATCCCCCGTAGTCAGGCGTTCTATTTTTTGCCCGGTGTCAATCAACAAACTGCCGGACTCATCAATATCAATGTTTCTACCCTGCCATACCCGATTATTGGCTTCCACTTTTATATTCTGCCCCAGATGCCAGCACCTGTCTTTAAATTCAGCCAATATTGATGGAAACCCATTATCCAGAAAGCATAAATAGTATTGCTCCAGCCGGTTCAATACTTCGGCCAGGACACTGTTTAAATCTTGCTGCTGTCCGCTTTCGATCTGCAGTGAAGTTGCCATCTTGAGCTTATTGCTGCCCAATCCAATCATATTTTGATTAACATTAATTCCTATACCGCTTATCAAGTATTCAGCTTGCTCCAGTTCGCCGCTCATTTCCAATAGAATTCCGGCAACTTTTTTCCGGTTGATAAATACATCGTTTGGCCATTTTATCTGCACCGGTGAAACTACGAACTTTTCCAGAGCCCGGCTGACTGCTACCGCAAAGACCAACGACAACAAAGCGGTTTCCGGCAATGCCAGGCCCGGCCGGCTAATTAATGAAAACCAAAGTCCCCCCACGGGCGACTCCCAACTGCGGCCCCTCCGTCCCCGGCCGCCGGTCTGCTGGCGAGCTATTATTACTGCACCTTCCCCAGCCCGGTTATCTCTAAGTAAGTTACGGGCTACCTGATTAGTGGAATCCACCTCAATGAATAATTGAAGTTTTCTCCCAATTATTCTCGTGGATAAATTCTTTTCAATAATTTCAGGTATTAAGATATTGGGAAGATCTTCGATTCTGTAACCGCGACCACTGACCCCTTGTATATAATAACCTTCTGCCTTAAGTGCTTCAATATGCTTCCAAACCGCTACCCTGCTAATTCCAGAGTGTTCGGCCAGTTGTTTCCCGGAAACAAACTGACCTTGGTGCATACAAAGCTCCTTTAATATCTGCCTGCGCATCAAAGTCAAGCTCCTCTCCCAACTGTTCAGCATTCTTTTGGATTTATTAAATATTATTTGACATAGTACAGCTATTTACCTTCTTATTGTAAATATTTTACACATTATGAGAACATCTGTTTGTTTTATAGATTTTCTGTTATACTATTTTCATAAACAATAAAGGTGGGATTGTGATGCGAACTGGTACGGCGAATCTACCCTTGCACGGGGGAAAATGTCCAGCATGGCTTTTCAGACACATGAAGGCTCTGAGTGCAGCAATTATTGAAGTAATAATTGAGGATGCCGGTCCATTCGAGGTTTTGAAGCGATTGTCCGACCCCTACTGGTTTCAGGCTCTGGGATGTGTGGTAGGTTTTGACTGGCATTCTTCGGGTGTAACCACAACAGTATGCGGAGCAATCAAAGAAGGCTTAAGCACTATCGGTCCACAGGCAGGACTTTTTTTTACTGGCGGAAAGGGCCGGGTGGCCCGCAATACCCCGGTCGAAATTGAAGCTATTGCGGACAAATATCCACTGGGAAAGAGTGTAAATGAACTGGTTTATGCCAGTAAAATGTCGGCTAAAGTTGACAGCAGTGCGGTACAGGATGGTTATCAGATTTACCATCACTTTTTTATCTTTACCAGCAGCGGGGAATGGGGAGTAGTTCAGCAAGGCATGAACGAAGAGCTTAAACAAGCCCGGCGCTACCACTGGTTAAGCTCCAGCATGAACGATTTTACCGAGGAACCGCAAGCAGCTATCTGCTGTGACCATAGTAATCAAACCCTCAATTTCGTGGCCCTGGCCAATCAAACCTATCGCAATACCAGTGTTGAGATGGCCCAAATAAGCCCTGAAAAAATAATCCGGGAGTTAAAATCAATCGAAAAAAGCTTGCCTTCGCTTAATCTTCCCCGCCAACACAGCATACCAAGGACCGGATATTTAAACAAAGCTCTAAATGCAGCATGGGACCGGCAGCCGCAGAATTTTGAAGAACTCTTGCAGGTTTCCGGTATAGGACCGGCAACTCTGAGAGCTCTGGGCCTGGTAGCCGAAGTTGCTTATGGCGTAAAACCCAGTTTTGCCGATCCGGTACGTTATTCCTTTGCCCACGGCGGCAAAGACGGTTTTCCTTTCCCGGTTAATGAACAAGACATCGAGAATTCATATACTACTTTACAGCGAGCCCTTAGGAAGGCACGAGCGGGTAAGCAGGAACAACTGGAAGCTTTGAAAAAGCTGGCGCGCTGGCACAGTCAGGCGGTTACTATCAACTCAACTCCGTAAAATCTACTGGCTATTACTCTTTCGCTATTACCTTGGGCCCCTCAGAAATCAAATGGTTTAGGAGTAATATGCCATTTCCAGCACTGGCGCCAATAAATTCATCCGGTTTTTCAAGAAACGGTAGATTCAGCTTCATCAACCTCTATCGTATTCCGTGGCAAGGTTGTATTGGTTCTAATCTTCAGTTCATCAATTTCGTAAAACTCTTTCAGATATGAAACTGTTTTACGTTTATGGCCGGTCATTTTCGAGATATCCTTAGGATGCACTATAATACTTATTGTCTTATGCGGACCATTGGCCATCATGAAGCTTTTTATAGCTTTATGTGCCTGCTCCTTAAATATTTCCTGTTCAACCAGTTCCCCAAAAGCGGGATGAAAAGGTCCGGCTATTATGGTTCCCGGGCTGCGCAATTCTTCACTGGGCTGCAGTCCCATGCGGATAACCGGAATACTCTGTGCTTGGAATTGTTTTAACATATCT
The DNA here is from genome assembly GCA_028686565.1 of Syntrophomonadaceae bacterium. Lineage (GTDB taxonomy): Bacteria > Bacillota > Syntrophomonadia > Syntrophomonadales > Syntrophomonadaceae > JAQUBU01. The sequence goes on along the minus strand of JAQUBU010000043.1, from coordinate 3,418 downwards.
GCAGTAATCTTCACCGCTTCTTCCAGGCTTAACGGTTTGTAGCGTCCCTGGGCATACATATGCTCCAACTCGGTATCGGCTATGACCAGGGTGGGATAAATTCGAATCATATCGGGATGCAATGCAATAGCCTGCTGGGTGCTTTCCATATCCCGCTGGTAATTGTCACCAGGCAGACCAATCATTAATTGTAACCCTAATTTAAATACCTGTTCACAGATCAGATGACAAGCTTTAAAAACATCAACACTGAGATAGCCCCGCTCTGAGGCTTTTAAAACGTCATCATTAAAAGATTGTACACCGAGTTCTATTGTTCTTACTCCCCATGCAGCAAGGAATCTCAAATTAGCAGCACTTATACAATCAGGACGCGTCGATATGCGAATAGAGCTAATTATGTTTCTTTGCAGATAAGGATTAACTGCTTTCAGGTAACTTTCCTGCAGGCCTTGAGATAGGGCAGTGAAGTTACCGCCAAAGAAAGCTATTTCTATCTGATGCTTGGTACTGTCAATAGTACTTAGGTGCTCTTCAACAATAGCAATTACATTTTTCGGTTTAACCTCCTGAGCTGCACTGATACGTCTTTGGTTGCAGAATAAGCAGGTAAATGGGCAACCCAGGTGCGGAATAAAGATGGGAATATTAATATGTTTCACCAGGCAAAATCCTCTTTTATTTTTATAAACCAATGCTTCTAAGTATGTCCGTGTCCTTCAGAACCTTTTCGGCAGCATTTTGTTCGGCTTCTTTTTTACTCTTGCCTTCGCCGCTGGCTAGTAATTGTTCGTTGTAATAAACGCCGGTAACAAATGTTTTGGCATGAGCTGGACCACTTTCTTCAAGAATGGCATAGTTGACATTTTCCTTATCCTTGCCCTGTACCAGTTCCTGCAACCTTGATTTATAATCATGATATTCTCCATTGGCAGTTTTCTTAATCAGCTTCTCCAAATGGGTTAAAACAAAGCTGCGGGCTGAATATAGTCCCTGATCGAGGTATATGGCCCCAATAATGGCCTCAACTGCATCCGCAAGTATTGACCTCCGATTCCGGCCACCAGACATTTCCTCGCCCTTACCCAGCATGAGATACTGTCCAAGCCTCAAATTGCCGGCCACTTCATTCAATGCTTTCTCGCAAACCACACGTGCTCTTATTTTTGTTAACTCTCCCTCAGCTTTGCCCGTATAATTGTTATAAAGATATTCAGCAACTGCAAAATTGAGTACCGCATCACCCAGGAACTCCAGGCGCTGGTTGTTGCTGACAGTATTTTTTTCCTGAGCATACGAAGGATGGGTTAAAGCCATATTCATAAGATCTTCTGTTTTAAAATTTAATTCATTGTCTTTCATGAATTTACGAGCAGAGATTTTGATATCATGCATTTTTCATCTGCCTCAAATACTCATAAAGATCAGTGATAAGTGCACCAAATGTTGAGTAGTCTTTCTTTTCATCTTCGGGAAATTCCACATCGTAAACATCTTCCAAAGCCATTATCATTTCCACAATATCGATGGAATCAGCATCAAGTTCTTCAAATGTAGTTTCCATCATCAAGGTTTCCGGGTCAATATCCATTTGTTCCGCCAGTATTTTTCTGGCCAGGGTAAAGAATTCTTGCATTCCACATTCCTCCAATTTTTTCTCCTATTATATCTTTTCTCAGGAAAATAAGTTAGATTATTTTGGCTAATTCTTCCTGTTGAAGTTTTACCATTTCACGATTAACACATTCTTCAGCAATTCTTATACCATTATAAAGTGCTTCTTGCTTGGAACTGCCATGACAGACTATACTAACTCCGTTAATTCCCAGTAATGGTGCCCCCCCAGCCTTGGTATAATCAAGTTTATTGAAGATAGAAGGCATTTGCCCAATTTCCATCGTTATTAGCCGGGCCAAAAACATTGCCATCCCTTCCATGGTCTTCAAGACAATATTGCCTGTAAAGCCGTCACAGACCACAACATCACAGCTGTTGCCGAACATTTCTCTTCCTTCAATATTTCCCACAAAGTAAAGGTCCGGCTGATGTTTCAACAAGCTATGGGTTTCAATGCTCAGGCTGTTTCCTTTGCTCTCTTCCTCACCATTGTTAAGAAGTGCTACGCGCGGATTGGCAATACCTGAAATCGAAGCATATGTTTTACCCAAAATTGCAAACTGCAGCAGCTGTTTCGCTTTGCAGTCAACATTAGCACCTACATCTATTAATAATGTATTCTTGCCGTTCATATTAGGAATAGAAGCAACTATCGGCGGTCTCTCAATCCCTTCCATCCGTCCCAAAATAAAAATAGCTGCAGCCATTTGGGCTCCTGTGCTGCCACATGATATCAAGGCATCAGCCTGTTCATTCTTAACCAGCTTGCTGGCAACTACTATCGAGGCGTCTTTTTTGCGCCTGATAGCAGTAGCTGGCGATTCTTCCATACCTATGACTTCACTTGCATTGACAATGCTTAAACGTGAAGGATCAAACACATACTTGGTTAATTCTGCTTTTATAACATCCTCCTTTCCTACCAGTACTACCTGGGAATCATTTTCCTGAATCCACTTTACCGCTCCCGCGACAAGCTCATGAGGTGCATAATCGCCACCCATAACATCTACCGCTATTCTCATATTTACCTCCTAGAAGCCAAAAAGCAAGCTACCCGGTCTCTTAGACTCAAATACCTTACTTTTTGAATTGATTAATTGCTTTGTTCATTACATTACATTTTTGCCTTTATAGTGTCCACAATTTAAACATACACGATGGGGCATTTTTAATTCATGACACTGGGGACATTCAACAAGTCCTGGTGTATCGATCTTTCTCCATACAGCCCGGCGCATATTTTTGCGCGAATGGGACTGTCTTCTTTTTGGAACACCCATGTTTATCCTCCTTCTTATTTAAGATTCTGCAGTTTTGCCCAGCGAGGGTCAATTTCTTCCTTTTTGCACAGGCATTGCTGGGTATTGCGGTTAATCCCGCAACCAGGGCAAAGGCCTTTGCAATCAGGTTTACACAACGGGTTTAAGGGTAAGTTCATAAAGATGGCTGCTTCCACATATGGTTCAAGATCGAAAATATCCTGATCCAGTAAAATCATTTCATCTTCATTAGTGTTATCAGTTGAATATGTAGAATCAACCATTCTCAGGCAGAAGTCGCAATTGACCGGCAAAGATACTTCACCTAAACAACGCGAACACACGAGTTCCAAAATAGTTTGCACTTGACCCTGGACATCAAAAACCCGATGGTTATTGGTAATCAACAGATCAACTTTCACCGGGGCTATAAACCTGCCGCCAAGCTCTTTAAGGAATTCATCTCTCCCGACTGCTTCCACATGAAATTTTTCACTTTCCTGGGGATGCAGTTTTAGCCATTTCAAGTCTATCTTCAT
>JAQUBU010000297.1 GCA_028686565.1 Syntrophomonadaceae bacterium | reverse complement strand
GCTTTATAATCGGGATTTAATTGCTGAGTTCCTGCGTTCAGCACTTGCAGGTCTTTTTTTGCAATCAAACTGGCAAAACCCATAAGATCATAGTTGGGAGCCACGGCTTTGGGGTTGGCGTACCATATCCGTGCCGCACCCTGCAGATCAGCTATCAAAACAGGCTGGCTGCCGTATATCTTAATATCTTTTATTTTTAAAGCGGGACTGCTGCCGTTGTAAATGGATAGAATAAGGTAACGCTGAGCGAACTGGTTAATTTCTATGCTGTCTTTTACTGATTGATAATTGTTCCACTGGTAAGCAAGAATCGATTCCGAGTCCAACATCGTTTCATCGCCTGTTACATTTGATTTGTTGGCTGTATAACATACGACATTGCGGTTAAAATTACGGTCTGAAGTTTGAATTTGAATCGTATTAACAATATAATTGGGTGCGCCCAAATCCACTACCAGCTTGGTGCTTTCCTTGTCGGATCGATTGGAAATATTTTTGCTTGCAATCAATTTTCCATCATAGATATTACTGGGCAAAAACTTTAAGGAAGCAGAGGCAACGATCAAAGGTTTTTCGTCTGCTTTGGAAGCTATATTAATCCGCAGGTAACGCATATTGCTGGTAGGATAGGATATTTGATTGGACTGCTCGCCATTATACGAAAAAATCCTGGCAGTAACTAAATCACCCCATAATTGAGCATCCTCACTGGCTTGGAGTTTGACCTCCCTAAGGTAATCTTCGGCTGCTTTTATATTTAAAACCAGCCGATTATGAGGCTGGGGATTAACGCCCAGATCAATGACTGAAGAAGCATAATCAGGATAATTCATTAAATCCATCAGGTTAACTTCACTCACTACTTCTTCTTCCGCCGGCTGGATAATCTGGCTGGGAATCTCTTTCCCCTCAAGGTCTGTTACCCTAAGATCAGCGAAATATTGCTGACTGTTTTTCATGATTTCAGTATCGACTTTTATAAGTGCAAAGCCTTCATCAGCAGCCGGTATTTCTTTAAAATACTTCCACTCCTGCGGGGAAAAGGCGGCGGCCGCTGAGGATACCGCTAATGTCATAAAAAGAAGGGTTAGTACAATAATTATTTTTGTTTTCATTACTCGGAATCCCCTTTCATCCTCTTTTGATAGAAGAAGGATATAGCCAGCGAAATCAAACCAATAGCCAGCAATACCATTATCTTAAAAGCAATATCCAACTGACGCAGATCGTAGAACAATGTTCTGAAAATAACGATGCAAAATAGCAGCAAGCTGAACATACGTATGGAAATGTTGTTACGCCGTACACCCAGCCAGAGGAGAATACTGCTCACCAACGCCCAGGAGACAGGTATCAGGAATGTATAAGATTGATTTGCCTGATAGTAATAAATCGCATTATTGATGTCGAAAGCAAGCAAGTAAAACAGTGTCCCCACAATAAATATTAGCAGCGTCAAACTCTGCCACAGGCGTTCCGGGTAATTGTGTCGATTTACATATAAAGCCCCGCACCAGTCTGCTATACACAAGGCCATTACAAGACTGATTTTATTGAAAATCGGGGTGGGATATATTCCTTGATTATTAGTTAAAACATAAGTAAACGTAGATGCCACTATCAGTAAGGCAATAAAAAATGCCGCTTTGTTTTTAACCAAGTCAGAGAAATACAGGATAATAGCCGCTGCTGCCAACCAGGCTATCTGACAATATACTCCGTCAAGCTGGAAAGGGGCTATCAAAAGACTAAAAACAAAGGCTAAAAGCAATAAGGCTTTAGCAAAAACCGGGGTAATTTTGCCTTTGAGGTTCAAGCGGACATACAAACCAAGGTAAATAGCCGCAAATGTAAGAGCAATCAGCCCCAGCCAGTTAGTCAGCTTATCAAAGAGATTAACAAAGGAAAAGATCGAGAAGAAAAGTGAATTAGCCAGGAGCAAGGATAGCAGATTACTCCGGGTCTGATTATGGTATATGACTGCCACCCCGATAAACAGAAGGAAATAGGCCATTAAGAAAGCCTGCCCATACCACACTTGCCAGTCCATATTAAAGGCCACAATGCTTATTATAGCAGTACCTGCCAGTGCGATAATATCCAGGAAAAACCACTTGCGGTAGTAAGCCAGGAATAATATACCCAGATCAAGCACCAGTACATAAGACAGCAATGGCACTAAAGCGCTGCTCTCACTGCCCATCAAAAACGGCACCAAAAACCCGCCTACAGTAGCCATCACTGCCGTACCCGGCATATTTTCCAGGGCTGACAGCACTCCGCTGACCAGAGCCGTAATAAACATCAAGGCGAAGGCTGTATAAGGGCTTATCAAGTGATAATAATTGACCGCCGCATATGATGATAAATATATAATAGCAATACCGGCACCCGTCAAGCCCTGAGCAAATACTAAATACCCTTTTTTGAGATAGATCTGTCCAGCAAACATTAAAGCAGCACCACTGACCAGTCCCAGAACACAGCGTCCCAATTCACCTATAATATCGTTGTCAAAGGACCATTTTAAGAAATAAGCCACCGCAAAAATAACAATCAAAGCACCAATACGGTTTAAAAGTTTGCCCCCAATAAAATTCTCCGAAATGTGTGTCCCTATTCGGGGAAGAGTGCGATGTGCGGTTTCCTCCTTTTGCGTCTCATGTACCGGCACTGCGCCAGGCTTGATTTCTCTTGGCAAATCTGGAGCCGTTGTTGATGTGACCTGCTTAACCTGGGTTTCGAGCAGTACCATGCGTACTTTTAATTCTGCCAGCTCTGACAGAACTGCATCATATTTTTTTTGCTCATCATTCTCCACGCATCCACCACCTCTTTCATATTTTGTGTTCTTAAGCTATATAGGCAAAATAAATCCCCACCGCAATAATCACAGCCCCCGCCAGCTTCTCCATTATATTATTCCATTTGGCAAAACTATCCATGCGGGTGATTAAGCCGGTAAATGTTCCTACCAGAATTATGAATACACCCCTGCCAAAGGCATATACAAATAAAAGGGCGAAAAATATCGGATCAAGGAAGAGGATGCTGCCTGTTTTATCTCATCCGATGCGCTTTCCACCGACATGTACAGTGAAAAGGACGACAGCATTGGTATCCTCTACAAAGATGGAACGGTGAAGGAT
>JAQUBU010000296.1 GCA_028686565.1 Syntrophomonadaceae bacterium | reverse complement strand
CAAGCTCTCTAAAATAGCAAGAGATGATTATGTTAATTTTTCATTTGTACTTGACGAGGATATAACCGCTTCAACTATAGCCCCTTTTTCTGATAAGCTGATGATGTTTCAAATATATCTCCTTAGCACGATAGGAGCAGGTATGTACGGTGTTTCTGGTGCAGTCAGTGCCAGAACTGATATTATAAAACTTTACGGGCAGTTTATGCTGGAAGTAGGAATGTTTGCTAATAAGGGAGCCGAAATTATGATGGCCAATGATTGGCTGGAGGAACCTCCTCAAATTCTAGACAGAGACGAGCTGTCAGAGTATAAGCATTAAATCTTAACTACTGGCCTGGATTAATTCCAGGTCTTTTTATTTGGGCAGTTTATAATGATGTGAAAGTCAGGGCTAGTGTTCTGGGAGTTGCAGTCTGCTATCCCCTTGTAATCTCACTAAGTTCCTTTCCTTCTAATGTTGAGCATGGCAAGCATATAAAATATGACTGCGGTCAAAATCAATACTTCCAAACTTACCCAAGGTGTCACGGTGTAATCTCCGAAACGGTATACCACACCCATTGCCTCTTTAAAACCTTCTATATATCCACTCGGTACATTCGCAAAAGCTGCCGAGATTGGCTCATCCATCATAATCTGCCGTAAGAGTGCCGCACCGTGAGACAGAGGAAATATTTTTATCACAAGCTGTACTGCTTCAGGCAAATTACCAATTGGCAGATATATTCCAGTTATAAATCCAATCAGTGTACCAATAATTGTGCTTGCAGTAGTAAACGCATTTTGACTGTTGAAAAATGAAACCATAAAGCAAACTAATGCTGTATTGGCAAGACAGGTTATCATGAGAACACCAATCAGCTTTAAAACAACAACGGCCGGCAAAAGCTCGCCGCCGGATGCAATAATATAAATCTCACCTAAAACAAGAGCAACAATACTCATAATCACTCCAATAAACAGTGAACTTAACAAGTACCCGCCGATAATACTGCTGCGCTTCAATGGCGATGCATAAAAATCCTTTGCAATCTTCTTTGTCTTATCCTCAACCATTATGCCAAAAGCACCCATTGCTGCGGTTATTGAGGTTACAGCAAGCAATCCTGCTACAATCCAACTGTTCATAAGGTATTTTGCGTTATCTATACCCGGCAGACTGCTAACCCAGACATCTCCTAGAAATAACACATACAAACCTATGATGATAAATACTGATAACAGTGAGAAAAATACCGCACTTCTATCTTTGAAAAAAATCATTATATTTCTCTTTGCAAAATTCATCATGTGCGGATCTCCTTTCCCGTAATGGCTATAAAGGCATCATCCATTGTGCCGCGCAAAACCTCAAAATTGCTGATATATGCCTTGCAATGATCTATAATTTCGAGAGCGGCCAGGGTGGACGGAAGCCTGATTACTGCTTCATTACCGTGAATAATGTAGTCTGCGCCTAATCCGTCGAGCAGTACTTTAATCTCTTGATTATATTGAAATGATAACTTCAAGATATCGTGCGTATATTTTTCTTTCAGCTCGGCAGGCGTTCCTTTGGCGGCTATCTCACCATTATCAATGACTATGACATAATCAGATTTTGCAGCTTCCTCCATATAGTGGGTAGTAAGAAAAACCGTCATACCTGTTTCGTTTTTTAGGTTTTCAATAGTATCCCATACATTTTTTCTGGTTTGCGGATCAAGTCCGGTGGTCGGTTCATCCAAAAAAAGTATTTTAGGGGTATTTAAAAGCGCTCTTGCAATATCGGCTCGGCGCCGCTGTCCACCAGATAATTTACCGTAGGGACGGTCAATAAACTCCATTATTCCAGTGGCTCTGGCAGCAGTAAGAACCGACTGCTTAATTTTTTCTTTGTTCTTAATATAGAATCCGGCACGAATAGTTAAGTTCTCTTTGACTGTGAGCAGGCTGTCGAGTACACTGTCTTGAAAAACAACACCAATAATTCCCCGGATCTCGTCATCATTTTCTCCCAATCTATAGCCGTCAATATTCACCTCTCCGCCATCACAAGCAAGCAATGTGCAGATAATATCAATGGTGGTTGATTTTCCCGCCCCGTTAGGACCAAGAAACGAAAATAACTTGCCTCGCTCCACATAAAAGCTGATGTCTCGAACTGCCTTGACATCACCATAGCTTTTTTTTAGACCCGATACTTCAATAATTTTGTCCATGCTGTTTACCTCTAGAAATTATTAAAGTGTCAAGAGAGTCTTCCCCTGACACTTACCCTGAACACTTTATTAACATCAATATGTTTTTTTAGGCTTTTTTGCGGAAGCTGATGAAGTGGATGTTGGATCAATGATTTTTTCTGCTTTCTTCTTTTTTTCTTCTTTTTTCTTTGGACTTTTATCTGCCATAGTAACTACCTCCAATCACTCAATAGCTTAATTATACTATCTTGCTGAAATTATCGCCATAAGCATAATATCTTCATTCATCCCAATCAGCCCTTTAGCAGCAGATGGACATAATTATGCGTAGAAAACATGGTAAACAAAAATAACAATAACTTGTCTCCCGCTTTTTTGATAAAACCGAGTTTAACTTCTGTTTTCCAGTCAAAACAGGTTCTTTTGTTTCTTGCATCACTACATGTTCTCTCAGTAACGCTACTGTGCTGGTTTGTTAGTTTTATACCTTAAACATTTTAATACTAAATGAAGATTTGCCGTACCCTGACAAATAATGGGTTGGTGGTTGGGTTCTTATTAAGAGCACACTTATTGATTTATATTTTTAATGTACTTTAATGTGATATTTGAATTACGTGTTTTTCTTGATTGGATTTGAAATTGTTCAAGAGAGGATATTAATGGGGTTAATTTTGAGTAGCCGTAGTTCCTTGTATCAAAATCCGGGTAACGCCTATTAAGTCTATTCCCAACTTCGCCCAAGAATGCCCAGCCATCTTCATCTGAAGTTTCTGTAATTATTATTTTTATAGATTCTATTAACTGATCTTTACTTGCCATGCCTTCTTTAGGCACTTCTTGCTTTTCTTTCTTTCCGTTAACATTGGTTTCATACTGATTTGAAGGAACTGTTGCTAATATCTCAAGGTATTTAAACTTTTCACATGCAGCTATGAAGGGCTTGGGCGTTTTCTTTTCGCCTATGCCAATAACA
>JAQUBU010000295.1 GCA_028686565.1 Syntrophomonadaceae bacterium | reverse complement strand
CAATATCCACAATATTTTCGCTAAAGTCAGCTCCCGAAACCAGGCCTATACTTACAAAAATCCCTTCTGCTTCAAGAATTTCTTCAGCACCGCTGTTCACATCCCGAAGTATTATCCGCCTCATCAAAGCATCTCCTTCAATTCTTTTAACAACCCGGTTCAGCTTTAGTTCTATACGCTCATTAGCCAGCATTTTTTCCACTGCAGTTTGATTGGCCCGGAATTCTTCGCGGCGGTGAATTAAATATACTTTGGATGCTATATCAGACAGGTATAGGGCTTCTTTTACCGCAGAATCGCCCCCACCTACAACTGCTACCGGAACTCCCTGGAAAAAGGCCCCGTCACAGGTTGCGCAATAGGAAACCCCTCGCCCCAGGAAGTCTTGTTCGCCATCTACATCCAGCTCACGCCGCCTTGCCCCCACGGCAATTATTATGGCACGAGCCTGGTATTCGCCCTGACTGGTAATAACCTTCTTGTTTGCAATAGAATTCTCTATGCTTAAAACTTCTTCCATTCTTATTTCAGCACCAAAGCGTTCTGCCTGCTTTTGAAAACTCTCCATCAAGTCGGACCCATTTACCCCAAAAGGAAATCCCGGATAATTCTCAATTAGAACCGTGCGAGCCGCATTTCCGCCAATAATAGCACCTTCCATGACCAATGTTTTCAATTTGGCCCGGCCTGTATAAATAGCCGCAGTCAAACCTGCCGGCCCTCCTCCAATAATTATTACATCATACATATGCTGATCCCCTCTCTTCATAAAGCAATAAAATAAAGATAAATTAAACAAAGAAAACCCTGACCCTTGGGGTCAGGGTACTTTTTTCATCTAGCGCAAATAATCAAGCGGATTACGGAATGAACCGCCGGAAAGCACTTCAAAATGGAGGTGCGGACCAGTACTGCGTCCTGTAGATCCTACAGTGCCAATGGCCTGACCTTTTACTACATTTTGGCCTTCGGATACATTCATGCTGGAACAATGTGCATACCGGGTAACCAGACCATTATTATGATCTATTATAATAAAACGGCCATAACCGCCCTGGTAAGAGGCAGAACTAACATAGCCGCTATCCGCTGCTCTTATAGTAGTTCCGCTGCGAGCTCCAATATCGATTCCGGTATGACCTTTACCACGATAATACTGGGTAATAATTCCATAGGATGGCCACTCTAAATTGCCTGATCCTCCACGTGACGCGACCATGGTTACCTTGCTGCCCTTGACAATTACCTTTTTAACTGCCGCCTTCAATATGGTCTCCTGTTTTATCTCACGTTTATCAGTTATGCCATTGAGTTTGGTAGCCACATACACCACCTGTTTTTCGCCATCCTTGCCGTCTTGTTTTACGCGAATGCCACTGACAGCATTTTTGTCTACGAGTACTTCAACTTCAAAGGGAATAGCTTCCACCTTATTGCCTTCTACTTTTGCTATAACATTTATGTACGGTTTGCTTTTGAGCAGCAGCAATTCCTGCCCAAGTGCCAGATTTTCAGTTTTCAGCTGGTTGGCAACTACTATATCATTAACATACATGTCATTGCGTCTGGCGATTAACCACAGTGAATCTCCTGATTTTACAATGTATTTCTCCGGATTATCGGTTCCAGTTTTAATTAATCTGTAAGCCTGGCTTTCGTCCATTAGATTTCTGGCTGAAACTTTTACTTCTTTTAATTTTACCTTTTCGGCAAAGTCTAAACCAAGGAGTTTTTCACCTTCATCAACCCACGAGTATTCCTTTTTAAGTGACTTAAGTATTTGCTCAGCGGTCTTGTGGTCACGAACTAAAGCAACTGTTTTGCCATCGGCCATTATAGCCGTGGCCGGGGTTTCAAAATGCACATATTTGGCCATGTTTTCTTCCAGTTCTTGCCCCGCTGCAAGTTGTTTTTGGCTGACAAATACGCGCCTGTAATCCAGGTTATTGGTAAATTGCACATCCTTGTGAGTAACTTTCTTTTCCCTGGCTAACTTTTTATCGATAAGATTATTTAACTGTTCCGGATCTTGTACAACGAATGCCATTTGCTTGTCAACATATACCGCATAAGCGGGAACTTTGATCCCCAATAAACTACTAAGCCATAATACCAGCAATAAAAGTACAGCAGTTTCGAGCATAATGTAATGCTTCTCCTGCTGCAGAAACATTTGCATCTTATTTAGCATATTTAATCTCCATATCCAATTTTTATCCTTCTTTTATTTCTACTCTTTCAGCATAAATTCCTCTTTTTCATCTCTGATTTTCAAGCAATTATTCTCCATAGTCTTTTTATTATATGAATTTCCACAATATATTGTAGCTTTATAAGACTATATCCACTATATCTGGAAGTTAATAATTACTATTCAGAATATTAAGTAATTTCGCCGTTCAGGTTCTTTGCCAAATCCAGGTAAATCGCTCCCTCTATCCGCTTTTTATGCATAATACAACCGGTAAGATGAGGAACGCTCATATCCCCCTGCTGACTATAAGCACTGGCATGACATCCCCCGCCACAGAAATACCTGACCCAGCAGTATCTGCAATCCTTGTTTTTTAATTGATTGCTTTCAAACTTGCGGCGAATTTTACTGTCTACCTGCCCCTGCTGAATATTTCCCATTTTAAATCCAATCTCACCGACAAACTGGTGGCAGGGATAAATATCCCCCTCGGGGGTTATTACCAGATATTCTATTCCAGCACCGCATCCAGTACTGCGTTTGGCCAGGCAAGGGCCTTTTTGCAAATTAAGATTATAATGAAAGAAATGAATCGCTTTTTCATGAAGATGGTATTTTAAAAGCAAGTCGGTAAGTTTTTCGTATTCTTGCAGAACTATCGGCAGGTCTTCTGCTTGGATGGCAAAGCCATTATCCGGACCAACTGCCGGTTCAAGTGAAATGCAGTCAAACCCCAGATCGATCAAATGTTTTAAATCATTGGCAAAATCAAGATTCCGGCGGCTAAACGTGCCCCGCACATAATAACTCACCGGATTATGTTCAACCATATTTTTTATCCGGGGCAGTATTAAATCATATGTACCCTCCCCATTTTTGAGGATTCTATGTCTGTCATTGACTTCTTTTCTGCCATCCAGGCTTAGTATAACACCAATCTCGTTATCAATAACAAAGTTTACCACTTCATCGTCAAGCAGCAA
>JAQUBU010000294.1 GCA_028686565.1 Syntrophomonadaceae bacterium | reverse complement strand
GTTTTCCGCTAAGTTCGACTCCGATGATTTCAGGCACTGTCAAGCTGTAAATACCCTGTGCCATCGCAAGGGCGACATCAAGACCGCCTGCACCGATTGCAATCATACCAAGACCGCCACCTGTCGGAGTATGGCTGTCCGAACCAAGAAGGGTCTTTCCCGGAGCTCCAAAATTTTCAAGGTGCAGTTGATGGCAGATACCGTTTCCGGGTTTCGAAAAAAGAACGCCATGTCTTTTTGCGACACTTTTGATGAACTCATGGTCATCCGCATTCTCAAATCCCGTTTGAAGGGTGTTATGGTCGATATAAGCGACGGAAAGTTCCGTTTTGATCGTATCCACATCCATCGCCTCAAGTTGCAGGTAAACCATCGTTCCGGTCGAATCCTGAGTAAGGGTCTGATCGATTTTAATCGTGATTTCCTCTCCCGCTATCAAATTGCCGCTGATGAGGTGTTCTTTTAAAACTTTATAAGCCAGTGTTTCTTTCATAATCAAGTTCCTTTCAAATAGTATTTATGTATACAATTATACAGAAATACTTTTCGGAGTCAATATGTAGATAGAAGGAAAACAGCTTCCCCGCGGTTAGGAAGCGAGAAAGCTGTTCAGTAAATGCATGAATTATCTTAAATTAGTAGAGGTTTGCGAAGATTTCACGGATTTCACTTCTGTCAAGGAAGACATAGTTGTTTCCGAGCAATCTCTGCTGATTGGCAATGGTACTGTCTGTGAATTCATCGATTTGAGACTCAACCATACCATATTCTTTGAGCGGTTTTTTTGCAATCAGTTTATTGAGGAACTTCTCAAGCTCCCCATAAACGTCTCCGGCCGGATCGACACCGAGTGCGTCTGCAAATATCTTTGTCGCCTGCGCGATTTTCCCTTTAGGATCTTTTCTGGTATACATTTTGAATACTTCAGTAAAGAACTGATAGTTTGCTTCTCCGTGTGCCACGTGGAAGGCTCCGCCGATGGAATAAGAGAGAGCGTGAACTGCTGCACAGCCTGCGTTTCCGAAAGCAATGCCTGCATAATTCGAAGCAAGGACAAACTCCTTGAGGTGGTTAAATCTTTCTTCTTCTCCCTTTGCAACGATTTCTTTATAACCGTCCATAATCATCTGGATGGCCTGCAAGGAATACATTTCAGTAAAGGGCGAGGCTTTCGGCGAAAGATACGATTCAATTGCATGAATCAAGGCGTCGACTGAACTTGTAACAAAGAACTTATAGGGAAGTCCTTTTACTGTTTCAGGCACGAGGACCGCGATGTCAGGATAGGTTTCTTCTACCGCAAGACCTTTTTTTGTATGCAATGATTTCAACTCTGCGATTGCTACATTTGTGACTTCGCTTCCGGTTCCGCAAGTCGTAGGAACAACAACAAGCTTCGTCTTCTTGACGGGAGGCACAGCGCCGGTAAATAAGTCGATTGATTTTCCGGGGATGTCGAGTGCCAAAATCTTGCAAATATCAACAATCGTTCCGCCACCAAAGGCAATGATTCGGTCAAACTGATACTTCTTCATTTCGTCTGCGATTGCGTCAATCATTTCATCAGAGGGTTCGCCGGCACCGAATTTTTCCTGAAAGATTACATTCGTCTCGATACCAAGCGGTTTGATATAAGGGGTGTACATCCATTCGTTTGTAAGCACGAGATCGTTTTTTCCGATCTGGAATTCGTCATTGAACTCCTTAAAGGTTTCAAAATAATATACCTTTGGTACTACTCTTAATGCTAACATTTCTTCCCTCCTGTTTTGTTCTCCCGGAATCACCCGGGTCTTCACGTCCGGCATATGCCGAACATGAATCTAACCAAATAACACAAATAGCCTATTTTTTAGTATGCCTCGTTGAATCTCTTTTGGAATTCTTTTGCTAACTCATCTCTTACACTGGGGTGAGCGATATTAATGAGATTTCTTGCTCTTTCGCGTAAGGATTTTCCTTTTAGTGGTGCGATACCGTATTCAGTGACTATATAGTCAACATCATTTCTTGAAGTCGTTGTCGGAGCTCCAAGATCAACAAAGGCAACTATTTTAGAAATCATGGTCCCGTCTTTTTTCACAGTAACCGAAGGCATCGCAATGATGGCTTTTCCGTCATCGCCCATCGCTGCTCCGCGAACGAAATCGACCTGTCCGCCAACACCGGAGAACTGTTTGAGACCCATCGCTTCCGCAACGACCTGGCCTTGTAAATCGACCTGGATGGCAGAATTGATTGATACCATTTTGTGCTGCTTCATAACGACCGCAGGGTGATTTGTATAGTCAACAGGTCTTACTTCTACATCCGGATTCCCATTTACAAAATCATAAAGTTTTTTCGTCCCCATAAGGAAGGTGACGGTCATTTTGCCCTGGTCAAAGTTTTTATATTTTCCGGTGATGACACCTTTTTCATAAAGCGCAAGGGTACCGTCGGAAATCATTTCAGAATGGATTCCGAGGTCTTTTTTATCGCCGAGGAAAAGCATAACCGCATCGGGAATTCCGCCGATTCCAAGTTGAAGTGTCGAGCCGTCTTCAACAAGGCTTGCACAATG
This sequence comes from Syntrophomonadaceae bacterium, assembly GCA_028686565.1. GTDB lineage: Bacteria > Bacillota > Syntrophomonadia > Syntrophomonadales > Syntrophomonadaceae > JAQUBU01. The sequence goes on along the minus strand of JAQUBU010000294.1, from coordinate 617 downwards.
GCTTCCGATTTTTTCTTCGACTTCGGTGATTTTAGGAGGATTTAATTCATAAAGAGGTGTTGATGCTTCGACAATGTAATCGAAATCATCGATATGAACTTTATCTCCAAAGGTTTGCGGCATTTGATCGTTGACCTGCACAATGACGGTCTTCGCTGTTTTGATTGCCTGCCAGGTATAATCAACAGAAGTTCCTAAGCTGCAATATCCATTTTCATCTGGAGGCGCGACCTGTGCCATGGTGACATCACATCTAACTTTTCCTTCGCGAATCAGTTTGGGGATTTCGTGAAAAAATGCGGGAGTAAAATCTCCGCGACCTTCTTCAATGGCGACTCTTGTGCTTGCACCTGTAAAAAACGGATTCACGCGAAAATGTTTTTCCATCCCGGGAGCGGTATAAGCTCCCTTTCCCAGGCTGACCATGTGCTTTATTTCAACATTTTCGTACTGTTTTGCATTTGCAACCATTGCATCAACAAGAATCGGGGGTTCGCCTACGCAGTGCGCAAGAAAAACGGCATCTCCGCTCTTGATGTGCTTAACCGCTTCTTCTGCAGTACAAAGTTTTTTCTTATAATCATCCTGCCAACTCAAATGATCCTACCTCCTCTAAC
>JAQUBU010000293.1 GCA_028686565.1 Syntrophomonadaceae bacterium | reverse complement strand
CTCTTTTCTGGAGAGTCCTACAGATAAAACAAACAAGCTATGGAGACAATGTCAGAGCCTGTTAAAACAAGAACATGAGAATAACGGTGTTCTCAAGGTTGATGCAAGCCGGCCTATTAGTATCAGCAGTCACCCACCCGGATACATTGACAAGGAACTGGAATTGATTGTGGGATTTCAAACTGATGAGCCTCTCAAAAGAGGGATTAATATTTATGGCGGGCTAAAAACTACAGAAAAAGCCTGTAAAGCTTATGGATATGAAATTCAGGCTGGCATAAAAGAGTTTTTTACATCCCACCGAACCACTCATAATGAAGGAGTATTTGCAGTATATACACCGGAAATGAAACTAGCCCGTAAAGTTGGGATAATTACCGGATTACCTGATTCATATGGACGCGGCAGGATTATTGGCGATTATCGGCGCGTTCCACTATATGGGGCAGACTTTCTTATCAAAGAGAAGGAAAAAGATCTGGTTTTTCCTGATAGTGACATGTCGGATGATGATATCCGTCTTATTTTCGAAATTAGAGAGCAAATTAAAGCATTACATGAACTTAAAGCAATGGCTTCAACATATGGCTTTGATATATCACGCCCGGCAGAGAACGGGCATGAAGCTGTACAATGGCTTTATTTTGCCTATCTGGGAGCTATTAAGGAACAAAATGGAGCAGCCATGAGTATTGGGAGGATATCAACTTTTTTGGATATTTATCTGGAGAGAGATCTAAATGAGGAGTTGATATCGGAAAAGGATGCTCAGGCATTAATTGACCAACTGGTAATCAAATTAAGAATAGTCCGGCATCTGCGTACACCGGACTACAATACCCTTTTTGCCGGGGACCCCAATTGGGTTACGGAATCAATTGGCGGGGTAACTATCGAAGGATCTCACCTGGTTAGTAAAAACAGTTACCGTTTTCTGCACACGCTGGAAAACCTGGGTGCGGCTCCGGAACCTAATATGACAGTTCTTTGGTCAGAAAAACTGCCGGTCCCTTTCATGAATTATTGTGCTGCTTTGTCAATCAGCACCAGTGCGATTCAATATGAAAGCGATGATCTTATGCGACCCTATTATGGAGATGATTATGGTATCGCCTGTTGTGTCTCGGCAATGCGTATGGGCAAGGAAATGCAATTCTTTGGTGCCCGCTGTAACCTGGCCAAACTTCTGCTTTATGCACTTAATGGCGGCAAGGATGAAATGACCGGTCAGCAGGTAGGTTTGGCAATGCCAGTTTACAGCAGGGAGATACTTGATTTTGATGAGGTATTGGAACGTCTGCATCAGCAAATGGACTGGCTAAGCGGGCTTTATGTCAATACCATGAATGTAATCCACTATATGCATGACCGCTATGCTTATGAAAGACTGGAGATGGCTTTACATGACAGTGATGTTCATCATTATATGGCATTTGGCATGGCAGGGCTCTCAGTAGTGGCAGATTCGTTGAGTGCTATTAAACACGCCAAAGTAACAGCGCTAAGAGATAAAAGAGGTATAATAAGTGATTTTATTATTGAAGGGGACTATCCCAAATTTGGCAATGATGATGATCGGGTGGATTTATTAGCAGCAGAATTGGTGAAAAGCTTATGTCTCAAACTGAAAAAGCACCCCGCCTATAAGAAAGCTGAACATACCTTCTCGATTCTTACCATTACATCCAATGTAGTATATGGCAAACATACAGGTACTACCCCGGATGGACGCAAAGAGGGTGAACCACTGGCACCTGGTGCAAATCCACTTCATGGCCGTGAAGAAAAGGGTGCTCTGGCGGCATGCAATTCGGTAGCTAAACTGCCTTACGATTATGCCAGGGATGGAATATCCTTTACTTTTTCTACTGTTCCATCAGCCCTGGGAAGTTCCAAAGAAGAGCAAATAAAAAATCTCACGGCACTTCTGAAAGGATATTTCATTCAAAATGCCCACCATATGAATGTTAATGTGGTTAATGTGGAGACTCTTAAGGAAGCTATGGAACATCCCGAGAGATATCCTGATCTGACCATAAGGGTTTCTGGATATGCTGTGCATTTTATTAAACTGAGCCGGGAACAGCAGGAGGAAATCATAATGCGTACCTTTTTTAAAAGGATATAGCTGATATGATTGGCAATGTTCATTCCGTTGACACATTCAGTACTTTGGATGGACCTGGTATCAGAACTGTTATATTTATGCAGGGCTGTCATCTGCGCTGCCAGTATTGTCATAATCCTGATACATGGGATTGTAAAGCAACTACTGCCAAACCTTATGAAAGCAGTGAGGTATTACGAATTATAGAGCGTAACCTTCCTTATTTTCAGGCCTCAGGAGGGGGGGTAACTTTTTCCGGTGGTGAACCGCTCCTGCAGCATGAATTTGTAAAAGCAGTTTTGGAGAAATGTCAGCACAGAGGCATTCATACAGCTATTGACACCTCGCTATATGTAACAAGCAGTCATGTTACGGAATTAATCCCCTATACCAATCTTTTTCTAGCTGATATTAAACAAATGAATAATGAGAAGAGCAAAGCGCTTACCGGTGCAGGCAACAGGTTAAACCTTCATAATTTATATTTGATAAATGAACGAAAAACTGAAATTTGGATAAGGTATGTAGTTGTACCCGGTCTTACAGATGATGAAAATGACATAACCTCGCTGGGGAGATTTATTGCCAGGCTTGATTGGGTCAAGAGAGTTGATTTGCTTCCTTATCATTCTCTGGGGAGCCATAAATGGCCTCTGCTGGGATTGGAGTATAAACTTGTGAATACCCCTGCTCCGACTGCAGTTCAAATGATAGATTTGCAAAGTAAACTGGAGACTACTGGAGGAAAGCCAGTATTTATTCCCGGTAATATGATTTGATTAGTAACTCAATTTTCGTAGTTGACATATTATGCGACATAACTAGTGTGCTTGTTATTGCTATGAAACTAGCGTACATGTCATTGCGCAGAGCGCAGCGCCTTCCTGTCATTGCTATGAAACTAGCGTACTTATCATTGCGCGGAGCACAGCGCCTTCCTGTCATTGCGAGCGCAGCGCGGCAATCTTCCCGCTTCGCTTACGCTCCTCGCAATTATAACGGGTAGTAACCCGCCATGGTAAACGAAAAGCGTCCGACCGATTTTCATTTACGTAATCAAATAACGGGGGAAGA
>JAQUBU010000292.1 GCA_028686565.1 Syntrophomonadaceae bacterium | reverse complement strand
AGTGAGCACCAAGCTCAGGGAGTTGTCGTATGGCAAGTTGATGGACCAATAATGCATATTGCCAATGAAGTGTTCTTTTTTCACCCCAGTATGGCAAAAAACCGGATTGCATGTTTTCGCAAATTCAGGCAAATTGACAACTTAGCCAGAGCCTGTCAGCTTCAGCCGCACGATAGTTTTCTTGACTGCACATTAGGTTTGGGTGCAGATGCGATAGTTGCCTCCTACTTTTCTAAAGGCGGTCAGATCGTAGCCCTGGAATCTTCTTTGCTAATTGCCATGATTGTAAAATGGGGAATGAAAATGTATAATTCTTCAATGACCTGGTTAAACAGTGCAGTTAAGAATATTGAGGTCATAAATGCCAATCATTATGATTATTTAAAAAAGCTTCCTGATAATTCCTTTGATATTGTTTATTTTGATCCCATGTTCCGCAAGCCAATATTGGAAAGCCAGGCAATTGCTCCGCTCAGGCTGATGGCCAATCATCAGGAATTAAGCAAGTCAAGCATAACTGAAGCTATAAGAGTGGCAAGGAAACGAGTAGTTGTTAAAGAAATGACCAACAGCCAGGAGTTTGAAAGATTGGGCCTTGTGAAGCTTGAATACAGCCCCCATAATAAGCTGGCATACGGGATAAAAGAAGTCGATTAATAACAGCTTATGGCCATAAACAATTGTTGATTTATGCATATGCGTGACACAAAATAGGGGAATGGAAGAAAATATGTCATAAACAACCTGCGACTGCTCTGAGATTTTTCGTGAATTAGCGAGGTGGAAGTTTGTATAAATTAGCAGCCATTGTGGGGCCGACTGCAGTAGGCAAAACCAGCACATCTATACAGGTTGCACAAAAAATTAATGCCGAGATTATTTCATGTGACTCTATGCAAATCTATCGGGAAATGAATATCGGAACAGCCAAAGCAAGTATAGCAGAACAGACTGTGGTACCTCACCACCTTATCGATGTTGTGAGCCCGGCAGAGGATTTCAGTGTTGCCCAGTATCAAACCATGGCCAAAAAACTGATTGCACAATTAAATGCACAGTCTAAAATACCGCTTTTGTCAGGAGGTACCGGCTTATACTATCAGGCACTGGTAGATGATTACCGCTTTTTCCCGCTCGAATCCCGCCAAATAGTCAGGGAACGATGGAATAGAGAAATTGAGGATAAAGGACTGCAATTTGTCTATAATCATTTAAGAACTATTGATCCAGTTTATGCGGATAAAATCAGCAGCAATGATCAAAAAAGAATCGTCCGTGCCCTGGAGGTCTACGAATTGACGGGTGAAGCCTTCTCCATTCAACAGAATAAAACGGAAAACACATATAATCTTGCTGTGGTGGGACTATATTTAGAAAGGCGGGAATTATACCAGAGAATTGATATGCGTGTAGATACAATGCTGCAGAATGGTTTAGTTGAAGAAGTTCAGACTCTGCGGGAAAAAGGTTATGATTTATCATTTAATTCCATGCAGGCATTAGGCTATAAACAAGCATTCAATTACTTGGAAGGCTTTATAAGCCGGGAGCAAATGGCTGAGGAGATTAAAAGAGAAACCCGCCGTTATGCCAAACGTCAATACACCTGGTTTAATAAAGACAAGAGGATATACTGGATAAACGTATTGGAATACCCCAATGAAGAAGAACTAACTGAAAAAATTTCAGTTTATTTGGGCAGGACATTCTGTTAGTATGTAGAATGTAATCTTAGATAGATATATAATTATTGAATGGAGGATATCATTAAATGAGCAAGAATCAAGTGAACTTGCAAGATGCATTTCTCAATCAGGTAAGAAAAGATAAAATACCGGTCACCATATTTTTGGTAAACGGTTTTCAAATAAAAGGTATGGTAAAAGGCTTTGATAATTTTACGGTTATTGTTGAACTCGATCAAAAGCAGCAACTGGTATATAAACACGCCATATCTACCGTAGCACCGATGAGAGCTATCGGTATGCTTAATCTGGAAATGAAGAGCGGGGATGAATAGGCAGGATTAACCCGATTAACAACTTATTAAAATGGGAAACCAGCTTTATTCACAGCAGTTGGCAAACTTGATATGCAGTTGAAAGCCTGTGGGACTGTATTAATTACGGTACCACAGGTATTATGATATATAGGGTAATCTGAACAGATTGAGAAGTTGGATACATATTATAGAATTAGGCATCGGAAGAAAATGCGTACTAGTTTCAACATACGGCTGCAACGAAGCAGCGCCTCGTTATAACCCGCCACCTGTTTTTTTAATAGAACCGGTCTCTTAAAGAAGCGGGGGACATATTTTCACCCCGTTATATTTTTACTCTGAAAGGACGCATAAATGGACGCTAATATAGGTTTGGCACTTATGGATTTTGTTATCAATCTGGATGAACACCTGGTCGAGTTAATAAATAATTATGGTACCGGAGCTTATTTAATTCTCTTTATGGTTATTTTTTGCGAGACTGGTTTGGTTGTTACACCTTTTTTGCCCGGCGATTCGTTGATTTTTGTAATAGGAGCACTCGCGGCCAATGGAGAAATCAATCTTGCGGCTATCATCGTCCTGCTTATGTCAGCAGCTATATTTGGCAATCTCGTCAACTATCAAATTGGCCGTTTTATTGGTCCGAAGATATTTGAAACCAAAAGTGTCCGCTTTTTGAAACGGGAATATCTGATACGCACTCATAATTTCTACGAGAAACATGGCGGCAAAACAATAGTTATTGCCCGCTTCCTTCCTATTATCAGAACCTTTGCACCCTTTGTAGCCGGTATCGGCCAAATGTCATATCCACGTTTCCTCGCTTATACTATCTGCGGAAGTGTAGCCTGGGTAGCACTTTTCATTACAGGGGGCTATTTATTTGGCAATATCCCGATTGTGCAAAAAAATTTCACCCTGGTTGTTTTGGGGATAATATTCATTTCACTCCTGCCCGCTATCATTGCTTTTCTCAAAGAGAGAAACCATAAATAATTTCATTGAATATCTGCAATCCGGCATGTCTATCTGTATAGCTTTCCAATATATGCAGATATGATAACTGCTTTATGTGGCTAAAAAACTTTAGATTGATGGTTCACAAGGCCGAAGGCCTTTGAAAACTCCAGGACTGCAACCGGAACCAATGCCATCCCCAAAGCGCAAAGATACATGGCAACGGATAACTGGGTC
>JAQUBU010000042.1 GCA_028686565.1 Syntrophomonadaceae bacterium | reverse complement strand
GGATGCAGGTTGCCTGGCAGCATTCAATAGATAATACCTCTTATTTCGAGGAGATATTTCAGGCCAAGGCGATTCATCAGACCTATGATATTGAGCCGGAAACGGATTTCTGGATACACGTAATCGTATTCGATCGGATGTTAACCGAATAGCCGGATTACAATTGAATACCCATCGGTAGAATGAGAAGAACCCGTAATGGTGGCTTCAAAAAGGACCAATATTTTTGTAGTGTCACTTTAGAAAAGGGTACTCCTACAAAAATATTGGTCCTTTTTTATGTTATAACGAGGCGAAAGAAGTCACCGCTTCTTTGAGTGGTCGGATTCCTATTAACAAAACAAGTGGTGGGTAATCCCCCGCTTAAAATAGCTCAAGATCAAAATCGACAAAAAAATAACAGGCCGGAGTTGCCGAGAAGCATTATCCGGCCTGTTTTAAAAAAAATAGAAAGATTAAAGGGGTATAGATTAAAGAGGGGAGTAGGATGGAAATATATCCATCCTATTCCCGCTCAATCATCTCCATTAGTTGGAAATGACCATAGTGACCAGGTGGGATATCATACATATCCCGGAGTTTTAGACGATTTTATTACTTCTTACCCAAATGTGCATCTTGTCGGCTTCCTTGATCAATTCATCCCGGAGGTCGGGGTGAGCAATATTAACCAGTGCTTCCGCGCGCTGCCAGGTAGATTTGGCTTTTAGCATAGCCGTGCCATATTCGGTTACAACATAGAAGTTGATACTTCGGGGTACGGTTACAATCGCTCCGGGAGTTAGAATGGGGCGAATGCGCGACTTCAAGTTGCCTTCTTTGTCTTTATAGGTGGAAGTCAGGCAAATTAAACCCTTGCCGCCTTTGGAATAATAAGAACCAAAAATAAAGTCAAGTTGTCCGCCGGTTCCGGAAATATGCCGAACTCCGGATGACTCCGAAGCGACCTGGCCGTAGAGATCCACCTCAATGGCGTTGTTGATGCCTACCACCTTGTCGTTCTTGCCGATTACATAGGGATCATTGGTATACTCAACCGGAAAAATGGCACAGGCCGGGTTGCGGTCGAGGAAGCTGTAAAGTTTGTTTGTTCCCATGGCAAAGGTGTATACCATCTTGCATTTGTCGAGTTGTTTATGACGCCCGGTTATGCGACCGGCTTCATACATATCGACAAATGAATCTACCAGCATTTCGGTATGCACACCCAGATCTTTTAAATCAGATTGGGCTATCATAGCTCCTACAGCATTGGGCATAGCTCCGATGCCAAGCTGCAGACAGGCCCTATCTTCGATTTCCTCCATTACGATAGAGGCTATTTTCTTGTCAATATCTGATATTGGCAGCTCGGGAAGCTGTATCATCGGCTGATTATCGCCTTCAACTATATAATCAACTTCCGAGATATGAATGGATTCCCGACAACCACCCAAACATACAGGAACTGATTGATTTACTTCTATAATTACGGTTTTGGCTGTATCGCAGATATTGGGAGTAAATGAAACCGAGGTGCCAAAGTTGAAGAAACCGTGCCTATCCATAGGAGCAACCTTAATCAAGGCCACATCAGCTTCAACATAACCGCGGTCATAAAAACTGCAGCCTTCATGGTAAGTCAGGGGTACGTAATTGCACATGTTCTTATCGTGCAATTTGCGGCTGGCGGCACTCATATGCACATCGTTATATATAAAATGTTTTCGCTCCGGGTCTGCCTGGACCGTTTTAGGCGGAAACGGGCAGGTGGTGGTGCGGATATTGACATTGTGCAGTTCCTCCACCCGTTTAGCCAAAGCGGCATCCATATAGCTGGAGTTCATGACAAATTCGCCGTAATGCACCAGATCGCCGGATTTGACCACTTTCATGGCATCATCAACCGGAGTTAGTTTGCGTTGGTATTCTGCGCTGTAATCCATTTTGGAAGAATTCCTCCTTTAAGAATCTGAAGAAACTGTGGAGCAGTTTCTTTCGCACCGCTGCAACGAGGCGGAAGACATATTTATTATCGTTCCTTTCGCTTAATCAAGGCACAAAAGTAATTAAAAGATTTTTTCAGACTTCCGTCCCGTTATAACCCGCCGTCTGTTTTGTTAATAGGTCACCGACCGTTCAAATAGGCGGGAAACGTTTTTCGCCTCGTTTAAAGCATCTGAAGAAACTGTAGAGCAGTTTCTTTCACACCGCAGCAACGAGGCGCGGGAGAATAGAACTCATTGCCTATTTGGATAATAGGTCACCGACCGTTTAAATAGGCGGGAAACGTTTTTCGCCTATTTATATTTCTCTGGTCCACAGGGAGCACATGGCCGGTCCGCCGCCTACGCAGAGGGAGGCTCCGCCAATATTCTTGCCTTGTTTTTCCAGTTCATAATACAGAGAAACTACAATGCGCAGAGCTGTACATCCCACTGGATGTCCCAGGCCGATGCCGGAACCATTGATATTTATTTTGCTGGTATCCCATTCAATACCGAAATCTTCCTTGAGCATTCTGCCAACACCGATAACCTGGGGGGCAAAAGCTTCGTTGATTTCCCAGTATTCAACATCCTCAAACTTCATATCCGCTTCTTTCAGGCACTTGGGAATAGCTACGGCGGGACCCAGACCCATTACTTCGGGTGCTACGCCTTCAGCACAGATATTTATCAATTTCATTAAAGGGTTTAAGCCCAGTTCCAGAGCTTTATTTTTGGACATGATGATAACTGCAGCGGCAGCATCATTAAGGCCGGAAGCGTTGGCAGCAGTAACCACTCCGCCTTTTCTGAAAGCAGTCGGCAGCTTGGCCATGGATTCCATACTGGCATTGGGAATCATATGCTCATCCTTGTCATAATAAGTCACACCTTTTTTTGACTTGATTTCTACGGGAGTAATTTCACGGGTGAAGGTTCCATCCCCAGCGGCCCGGGTTGCTTTTTGATGGCTCTCAAGGGCTAACTGGTCGCATTCTTCGCGGGTAATGCCGTATTTTTCAGCGATATTTTCGGCCGTTACACCCATATGGCCAGGAACCAGACGGTCTACCAGGCCATCGTGAAGCATCGCATCTTCTATCTGACCTGGTCCCATCCGGTAGCCCATGCGGGCTTTGGGGATCATGTAAGGTGCATTGGTCATGCTTTCTACACCAACTACGAGAGCAATATCGGTTTTCCCCAGTTGAATATGGTTAATGGCAATATCCAGAGCGCGCATACCGGAAGCACAATTCTGGTTGACATTACAGGCATTGCTGCGAACCGGCAGCCCGGCAGCCATTGCTACCTGGCGGGCAGGCAGGGAACCCTGCATGTGCGGGTATACTTCACCCATTACGATTTCGTCGATTATTTCAGGATTAATGCCAGCTCTGTTTATAGCGTCCTTGGCAACGATGGTGGCTAGTTGAAGGGCCTGAAAATCCTTGAGACTGCCCATAAACTTGGCGATTGGTGTTCTGCAAGCGCTCACTATTACTACATCCTGTATTTCTTTCATCATTATTGATAACCCCCTATATATTTCTAATATTAATTTAACTGTAAAACAACTTGTGCTTCTCCCAGGAAGGCCAAAGTCAATCAAGACCTCTGGCCGGTTGACAGTTCAGCTGGAACTGCTGCGAATGCCATAATGACTGCTATAGTAATTATTTACTGCAGTTATTAAGCAGACAGACCCTCTTAATCTCATATCTATTTAACTGATTAGTCCAGGTCGAAAACTAAAGATATTCACCTCCTTGCTTTCACAAATTGATTTAATTCTGCAGGTTAGCAGCTAAATGTCTTTGTATTGATACAAAGCAAAAATGATGCCAAGTGTTTTAGAGTTGAAATGTGGGCATCAAAAAAAGCGATATTCCGGCATTTAAACGGCATATCGCAGTGCAATAACGAAGATTATGATATTGTTTTGGTATATCAAAATAGGGCAAACAATATCATGCCAGGAATAATGGCAGCAGGAGTTTATAGGCGTTTGAGGCAATTTCCTAAAACAAGACAGTGTTTTATTATACCTTTGTGATCAATTAATTAATTCGGGATAGCAGCGCAAGGTAATGGCTTATAAGTGTGCTGCAGCCTGGGATAATAGTATTTAACTTTAAAAGTTCAGTTAGAAAAATGGTCTATCAAAATAGGATAGCAACCCCTGCAATAATCCTAAAATTCAGTTCTACAACTGTTCCAGGCCATACTTGGCAAGTTTGCGATACAGGGCCGAGGTGTGAATGCCCAGAATTTTAGCAGTTTGAACCTTATTGCCGCTGGTTCTCTCCATGGCTTGAACGATTATCTGTTTTTCCAGCTGCTCGATGGCATCCGGAAGTGTGGACAGAGCAGGTTCATTGCGATTATAGGCATTTTCCAGCAGGTTGGGGAAATGCTTGATGGTAATGCTGTTTTCCCGTTTCATATCTGCCAGATTAAGGGCTCTCTCCAGGAGGTTTTCCAGCTCCCGGATATTGCCCGGCCAGGAGTAATTCTGCATAAGCTCAATAACCTTGGGGGAGATTTTTTTGATATTGGTGCCCAGTCTGGAATTTATCTTTTGCATCAGGACATTAACCAGCAAAGGAATGTCTTCACTGCGTTCCCTTAGCGGGGGAAGACTCAACCTTACTACATTGAGACGGTAAAACAAGTCCCGGCGAAACTTCTGTTCGGCTACCAGTTGTTCCAGATCGGAGTTGGTGGCGGCAATCACCCGGACGTTTACATAGATGGGTTTGGTGGCCCCTACCCTTTCAACGATCCGGTCCTGCAATACGGTCAAGAGCTTGGTCTGCATGTTCAAAGGCATATCGCCTATCTCATCCAGGAATATAGTACCCCCCATTGCCAACTCAAACTTGCCGTGCTTGCCGCCTTTGCGGGCACCGGTAAAAGCCCCGTCCTCATAACCGAATAACTCCGATTCCAGAAGGCTTTCAGGCAGGGCTGCGCAGTTAATCTTAACAAAGGGGTGATTGCTGCGGTTGCTGGAATTGTGAATGGATTGGGCAAACAACTCCTTGCCAGTTCCGCTTTCTCCGGTAATAAGCACAGTCGAAACGGTATGGGATAATTGTTCGGCAACCGATTTTAGCCGGTTAAAGGCCGGAGATTCACCGATTAAATCTTTAAACTGCCACTGCGCCTGGTAGCCCTGGCGGATTTCCTCCTTATAGATGTTTAATTCTTTTTCAGTTTCTTGCAGTTTGTTCATAAGAGCTCTGGCACCCGACATGTCCATAAACAGGCTACGGGCGATGGCGCCGATTATCTCGCCGTTTTCTATGATGGGAATACGGGTTACAATGAATTTTTTGCCATTAACCGAATAAATGTCGGCTTCATCAATTCTGCCCGTTTTGAGGATTTCGGGCAGCAGTGAATGGGGGGTAACATCAAGGATATGCCGGCCTACCGCCTGGCTCTTCTCCAGACCAAGGGTATCCAGATAGGTGGGATTGGCAGCGGTTATTATACCATCCTTGTCTACAATGACATAAACCATGTAGGGGCTTTCGATCAATGCTTCGGATATAACCCGGAATTCCTTCTCGCTTTCATATAGTTTTTGCATAAAAAGCTTGGCTCCCGACATATCAAGGAAAAGACTTTTGGCAATAGCCCCAATTATTTTGCCGTCCTGTATAACCGGCATACGGCTCATGATCGTATCCCGTCCGTTAATGGTCCAAAAGACCGCTTCATCAATTCGACCGGTTTTCAAAATCACTGGCAGTTCTGAATTCGGCACTATATCAGCAATGTGTTTGCCTACTACTTCGTCCTTGTTCATAACCAGAATATCTAGGAAGGTCCGGTTAATAGCAGTAATCATTCCATCCTTGTCAACTATGACATAAAGCATATAGGGGCTTTCGATCAAGGCCTCAGAAAGCGAACGGAATTCTTTTTTGGTTTCCTGCATTTTCTGCATCATAACTTTCACGCCGGAAACATCGAGAAAAAGGCTCTTGCCAACAGCGCCGATTATTTCACCGTTTTTTATAATGGGTAAACGGGTGACAATGGTATCCCGTCCGTTAACCGGCCAGATATCGGCCTTATCAACCCGCCCCGTGCGTAATACATCGGGGAGCTGCGATTGCGGTATTATCTCACGAATGGGCTTGCCTATGACATCCTTTTTCTCCAATTTCAATTCATCCAGGTAAGTCTGATTCATCATGGTAATCAGACCTTCTTTATTTACACATACATAAACCATGTAGGGGCTTTCGATCAGAGCCTCGGAAAATGCCTGAAATTCTTCTTCCGTTTCCTGTAGTTTTTGCATTAAAATCCTGGCTCCGGGCATATCCAGAAAGAAACTTTGCCCAATTGCTCCTACGATTTCTCCATCCTTGACTATAGGCAAGCGGGTCACAACAGAATCATGACCAGCTATAGGCCAGATGTCAGCTTTGTCAATTCTTCCTGTTTTAAGAACTTCAGGTAATTCTGAGTGCGGCAGGACTTCCAGGACATGTTTGCCGATAGCCTGCTCCCGGCGCAGGCCCAGCAAATCCAAAAAGGTTTGGTTCATAAAGGTTATGTGAGCATTTTTATCAACCATGACCAGAGCCATGAACGGACTCTCCAGCAGAAATTCTTTTATGCCTTCTATATCTAAATTAGGCAAAGGATTACCCCCCTTTAATCAAGCTATTCTAAAGCCTGTAAATAGAATTATACATTTTTCCAGCTCATTTATTAACTAAAATTCGACTGTAGTTCGACAACTATATACGATGGTGATTATTCATCTGAAAGAAAAGATGGGCCAAGAATATACATTTTCTGAACTGAAGACCAAACAACTGGATAACTATCGAATTATGGGAGATATGGTTAGGATTTTTGCAACCCGGTCAGCAGCATACCCAGTACCACCATAAATCCTCCCGACCACTGCTGCCAATGGGGATCTTCACCCAGCAAGAATACGGCGAGAAGCAGAGCAGTCAATGGCATCATACCGGAGAATGCTGCGGCTACTGAAGCATCACAGCGCCGGATACCGGCGTACCAGAGGATGAAGCCCAGTGCGGTAACAAACAGGCCGTACCATATCAAGGCCAGCCATGCAGTGATTTCTAAAGAGGATAAGGCTAATATAGGATGCTCCAGGCGGGCAGGCCACAGGCAAAGCAGCAAAGCCATCCCCGCTACCAGTGTGGTCTGGACTACAGGGTCGATGCTGGGCAGCTTAGTTGCGGAAGCTTTAATACTATTAAGTTTGGAAAGAATATTAAATAATGCTTCACACCCGGCAGCGCAGAGTACTAATAGATTCCCCAAGAAATGCCCTGAAGTAAAACTCTGACCTGGCCAGGAAATTGTTTGGATTAGTATAATGCCGGTTACCGTAAGAGTAATACCGAGGATTCGTGCCTTATATATGGGTTCCTTGAGTAACAATCCAGCCAGTATAGCGGTTAAAGCCGGGGTGGCTCCGGTAAGTATACCAGCTTCGCCTGCGCTGGTGCAGGTTAAACCCTTTAACAAAAACAAGCGGAATAGAAATATGCCGAAAATCGCTTGCATCATCAGATTCAGCCAATCTTGCAGGGAAAGAAAACGTATATTGTTTTTCAGGCGGAATAAGCAGAGATGCAGTAAACCGACCATAGCCAGCAACAGGCTGACCGCCGCAATGGTAAACACTTCCAAACTGCCAGAGACAAATCGGGCGGCAACAATGGAACTTCCAGCCATCATGAAGGCACCTGCCAGACAAAGCATACCTCTAAGATTAGGCAATTATAATCCCCCCTTTTTTTGAAGCGCAATAAAATTGTAGCGAGTGTACCGCTATGATATATTTATACCTAGAAACTGGCACTATAAAAGGGCCGGTATTATAGAAAAAAGAGGGGGCCAGTTGAAATATATGTTGGGAATTAAATTGGAGCGTAACAGTCAGCTTTCCCTGGCGCGCCAGATTTACCAGGCAATGCGAGAGCAGATGATGAGGGGACAGCTTGAACCGGGGGAAGTGCTCCCTTCTACGCGTGAGCTGGCCAAACAGCTTGCTGTATCACGTAATACCGCTTATGAAGCTTATGATATGTTATTTGCTGAAGGTTTTACCCTGAGCCGCCCCGGCTCATCAACCCGGGTAGCAAGTGGTCTGAGGCTGGAAAAAACATCGACAACCAAGCAACCTGTTGATATGTCTGGTGCGAAATCTGCTTGCTGGAAGGCTGATTTTCGTACCGGGAGGCCAGAGCTGCGTTGCTTTCCCCAACAATTATGGCTGCAGCTTTTGCATCGGGCTGCCCATGATATGCCGCTGAAACAGTGGAGCTATTCAGGGCCGGAAGGCCTACCCATACTGCGTGAGGAAATTGCTGCTTGGCTTTTTCGAAGTAAAGGGCTTGAGGTAGATCCCCGGGATATCTTTATCACCGCTGGGGCTACCCAGGCTTTACATCTGCTGGCGGACATTTTGTTCCAGGAAGGAAAGAAGATTATAGTAGAGGACCCTTGTCACCTGGGTATGTTGCGGGTGCTGCAGGGAAAAGGTTTAGTTATTATTCCCGTACCTGTGGATCAGCACGGACTGAAAAGTGAGTTCCTGGATGGAGAGGGGGTTGGTGCTGCATATATTACACCCTCCCACCAGTTTCCTCTCGGCGGAATTCTACCCGCCAGCCGACGAGCAGCTCTGCTGCGCTTAAGTAGGGAATATAATTTTTATATTATCGAAGATGATTACGACAGCGAGTTTCGTTATGAGGGTGCTCCAGTGGCCCCGCTATACTCTATGGATTCCCAACAGGTGATTTATGTAGGGACTTTCAGTAAGATTCTATTTCCGGCCTTACGTATTGGTTATCTAATACTTCCATATAAAATGCAGGAGCAATGGCGTTATCTGCGTACCCATGCGGATGTGCAGAATCCACCCTTTGAACAGGCAGCACTGGCCGAATACTTGCGCAGCCGAAAGCTTGACCGGCATATTCGAAAAATGCGGAAGATCTATGGGGATAGGCGGCGCGTATTGCTGTCATCTCTCGAAGAGTGCTTTAGCAAGGGATGGCGAGCCTGGGGGGATGCGGCCGGATTGCATCTGGCCTTGGAGTTTCCCGGCAGGAGTTTTGATCGGGATTTTGCTGCACGCGCCAGAGAATATGGGATTTGCATCACTCCGGCAGATTACCACAGCATTAGCAAAGGCATGCACCTGGACAAAATAATTTTGGGATACGGCCATCTGGATAATGATGAAATCAGGGCGGGTATCCGGTTGCTGCATGATTTCATGGAAGAGCATCATTTAACTTAACTTCCACAGGTAAATTTGTGTCAAATACGAAAGTTTATACTTCGTATTTATCGTCGGTAGCTCGCCCGTCACCGGAAACCGGGATAGTGTCACCTAAAAAGGTCGGTTGGGGTTTAATAATTTTAGCTAAAAAGAAATCCTTGTTTCGAGCCAGCATTTCTCTCAATCTGTATTGATACATTACAGGTCCATAATCATGGCGGTCGGCAGCCACTCCATAGGCTTTCAAACCTAATTCCCGGGCGATGAACACTGCTCGCTTAAGATAGTATTCCTGGGTAACTATGATAATTTTTTTATTTGAAAACTTCTCCTCGTGTCGCGCAAGCCTCCAGCCGGGGGCTTGTAGTGGATAAATATTAGCATGAAATACCATTATTTACATATATAAATAATTATGGTAGTCTGAAATTATCAAGCTCAGATTATTAATGGGGAGGTGAAAAGATGCTTAATACCAAGAAAGAACAGCTTGAAAAGACAGCAGTCAAGCAAGAAACCAAAAACAGTGTCACCCTTATTCGTCCCAACAGTGCCAACACCGTCCAGACTAATCAGGATCCCTGCAGATGGTTCCTGTAAAACCAGCGCATTAATCAAAATTATCTAAACTCCTTTGATGCGGGCCAATAACCTGGCAACGGAGGGGTTTATTTTTGAGCATTAACTGGGCAGGTGATAATTGTGGAGCTTTCCCGATATGTATTTCTGATTCCTTATGGTGATTCCGAAAAGCTGCTTTTCAATTCCATTACGGGATGCTTAATAAGAATGGATACAGCTTGTTTTCTTAATGGAAAACTGCTTGCAGATAAATTAACACATGCTGATATGGAATTATTGCGGGAAGGTGCTTTTCTAGCTGACGATAAAGGAATAATAAGCCGGCTTGACAGCATGTACCGCTTTCCACCGGATACCCTGATACTGAGTATTGAAGTGAGCGGGCACTGCAATCTGTCCTGTTCTTATTGTTATCAGCAGGGTTGGCCGCCACGCGGCACTATCCAAAATCATACTATTAAAAAAATCTTGAGCTATATCGATGAGTGTACAGAACGCTTGGATTACAAAGCAGTTAAAATAGACTTTATCGGCGGCGAGCCCTTTATAGCAGTCGATAAAATGGCCTTCATTTTTAGTGGAGTGAAAAGCATTTGCCAGCGCAAGAATATCAAGCTTGAGGCGCAGGCTGAAAGTAACGGTACGCTTCTGTTTCCCCAAAACATGACGGGGTTCGAAAACCTTGACCTTTCTATAACTCTCTCTACCCCGGAAGATCATAACAAATATCGTTCCTATAAAAATGGCCAAGGCAGCTATGATCAGATAATTTCTAATTTAATAAGCTGCCAGGAATTCTTTGAGAAGCATTCTATAAACCTTTCCTTAAGATACAATGTTCATGCCGCCAACTACCGGCTATTTTCCTCCTTCCTGGCTGAAATTAAAAGGCTAGGGCTAACGGCAGCTGCTATAAAAACTGCCTACGCTGAAGAATATGGATGCAATGATTTCCAAAACGGCTTAAGTCTGGAAGAATTCATAGCATGGAATTCCTCTGATGCGATTGACGCACTGCGCAATTATGATTACCCGGTTTCCTTCTTCCCGCATGCCAGTACCAAACGCTGTGCTGCTTACCAACCCTTTAACTGCAAGGTCTTTTATGACGGTTCCATTGGATTGTGTAATGCTTCCCCTTTTGGCAGGAGCGAGTTAAATATTGAGCAGATTGCAGTAAACCCGGAGGCTTTAAATGAGCATTATAAAGAGGTAAAAAGCTGGACTCCTTTACACGACCCGGCTTGTTCCAGGTGCAAAGAACTATTGCTATGCGGCGGCAAGACCTTCTGCAGGCCCAAGCCCTGCAATTATTCGCTATACGATCTGGAGATATTCCTGAAAAAGTATGTTCAGATTGCTTGCCGCTATTCTAGTATTAAATGATTTGCTGATTTCAAAAACCTTTCATTTATAGATATCTAAACTCAAACGAAAAACAAACAAAAATAAACAAGACATAACATTGAGTAATGTTATGTCTTGTTTTGTGTTAAAATGTTATTAAATTTCTTAAGGGAAAAATTATATTTTAGGAGGGGAAGATTTTAATGAAAAAGATTAGAAAATGGACTGTATTGTTGGTTGCGATTATATTAATGGCAGCTTGCAGCCTTGCTGGCTGTGGCGAGCAAAGCTCGGTCAAGCCAGATAATAATGCTGAAAAGGAAGCTGCAAAAACCTTGAAATATCAAGGTGAGAGCTTAACGGTGTATAGTGGGGCGGGTTTAAGCAAGGCCATGGATGATATAGGCCAGGTTTTTGAAGAGAAGTATGGGGCCAAGGTTAATTTCAACTATGCTGGTTGTGCTCAGTTGCTTGGCCAGATGGAGATTAATAAAAAAGGTGATGTATTTGTAGGCGGCTCGCTAAACGATATGAAAATAGCCCAGGAAAAAGGCTTTGCTGATAAATATGTGGAGGTTGTATATCATATCCCGGCCATAGCAGTTCCCAAAGGTAATCCGGCGCAGATTACTGGTTTGGCGGATCTGGCCAAACCGGGAGTGAAGCTGGTTCTGGGTGATGAAAAATCCAATGCTATCGGTAAAAAGGGCGCTAAAATATTTGCCAAGAATAATCTGCAGGAGGGTATTGCTAAGAATGTAGTGGCCCGTGATGCCACAGTGAATGAAATCGTAACCCATATTGCCATGAAACAGGGCGATGCCGGTTTGATTTGGGAAGATAACGGGTTCGAGGCCAATGATATTGAATTAATATCCATTCCTAAAGAGCAAAACATAATTGAAACGGTGCCGATATGTGTTCTGAGTTTTACGGAAAAACAGGAACTGGCCCAGGCTTTTGCTAATTTTGTCAGTTCTGAAGAAGGCAAGGCCATATTTATTAACCATGGCTTCAAAGCCATAGAATAAGCAAGAAATTTTAAGCAGCAATGAGAGCTGGGCACTAATGAAGGGGGACAGACCCGGGGCGGGAATGTCCCCCAATATGAAAACTAGCAGATAAAGGAATAGCTGCTGCTAGAGCTATACATGGAGGTAATAATGAAGCCTAATCACAATTTTGATGCCATTAAGCTGCCAACTGTTAACAGATTTCAGGCAATAGGCAACAAACTTTTTCAAACTATTATATTATTTATTATTTTTATTTTATTATTATTTGTTTTTTCGGCCCTGGCCAATATCGTATGGAAAGGACTGGGCGGATTTATACAAAGCATAGCAAGCCCGGAAATTCAATTTGCCATTCGGCTTAGCGTATTTACTTCAATAACTTCCACCCTGATTTGTATTGCTTTTGCTCTGCCAGTAGCCTACGGCCTGGAACGCTTTAAAATACCGGGACGCAAATTAATAAATGTTGTTTTGGATATACCATTATCCCTCCCGCCTCTGGTATCCGGAGTGGCATTACTGCTTCTTTTAGGTACTACTGGGTTCGGAACCTTGTTGGCCGAGCGCGGCTTAAGTTTTGTTTTTTCCGTAAATGGTATCATACTTGCGCAATTCTTTATTATTACCCCCTATATGATCAGGATTTTAAAGTCAACTATTGCTGATATTAATCCTCGTCTGGAATTTGTAGCTCGCACTTTAGGGTGTTCGCAGTGGCAGGCGTTTTACAAGATTACCCTGCCTTTGGCTAAAAACGGCATTATTGCCGGTTTGGTAATAAGCTGGGCGCGTGCCATTGGGGAATTCGGCTGTGCGCTGATGGTGGCTGGTGCTACCCGGATGGTAACCGAGACCTTGCCGGTTGCCCTGTATTTAAATATGTCAATCGGCAACCTGGAAATGGCTATGGCCTCAGCCACCTGCTTGATTATTATTTCGCTAATATCACTATTTATCTTTGAAATGGTGGGAGTTCAGCAGATCCCGGCTTCCCGGATCAATTAAGGCCAGGAGTATAGTTATGATAAATTTATGCAATGTTTCCAAACAGTTGGGTGAATTCAGATTGAAGAATATTAATTTAAGCATAGATGATAATGAATATTTTGTAATACTGGGACCAACCGGTACGGGGAAAACGGTTATTCTGGAGATAATTGCTGGCATGTACAAACCGGATCAGGGTGAGGTCTGGATAAATGAACGCAATGTAACTGCCCAGTATCCGGAACAACGACATATAGGCTTTGTTTATCA
>JAQUBU010000291.1 GCA_028686565.1 Syntrophomonadaceae bacterium | reverse complement strand
TGATGAATGGCATGCATCCGAATGTTCTCCAGAAACTTTTGGACCATTCGACAATGGATATGATCAACCGTTATCTTCATATTACTAACGAATTGCAATGCAGGCTATATGTTAGCCCTAACGATGCGATTATTAAACGGGGCCATAGTTGATCCGTTTCACTTTAGTATGACCATATTAACGCGGAACATACCCCTTACATCGGCACGTAAGGGGTATTTCATATTATAAATTTTTTAAAGGGCTTGCTTTTTCATGCTGTGCCTTTATTTCACCGCCAAACATATCTACATAGCGGTGTACCATGGCCCAGTTACTGTGTCCTAAGATTTTTTTTAAACTGAAAGGATCACCCCCGTTTAAAATATAGTATTTGGCAAAAGTATGGCGCCATATATGGGGGGAACTCTGCTTGGTTACCCCAGCTTTTTTAGCAAGAAGTGCCAGACGATCTTGCACAGTCCGCCGGTCAATTGGTCGCTGATCCAAAGTGATAAAAAGGGCTTCCGTAAGGGATTCTCCTCGAACAGCCAGATATTCTTTTATAACCCTTTTTAGTTCGGGACTTAGCGGAATCCAGCGTTGTTTCTGGCCTTTTCCATTTACTTTGATAAGGTTTTCCCTGAAAAGTATGTCTTCCATTACTACCCGCGTCAGTTCCTGCAACCTCATTCCGGTATCGATCAAGGTTTTCATCATGGTAAGGTCTCTTACCCCTGTAAAAGTTTTTAAATTACAAGCCTTAAACATAGCTTTAATTTCAGACTCATCTAAAGTTACAATTACCATCTTCTGTTCCCGGAGCTTTTCAATCCCAACAGTTATATTAGTTGCTAAGTAACCTTCAGTGCAGAGGAACTTCCAAAAGGATTGAAAGGTTTTCATACGGTTATTAATGGTAGTTGCCTTATTGTTGTTATTTTCCATTGAATATAGAATGAAGTTGTGTTTTAAATGGTTCTTAGTAAGAGATTTTAGCTCCCAGGGGATGTTTTGTTCCTGCAAGGCTTTTTTAAGTGCCCGGAAATTTTCCCTATGCCACTGCAAAGTTCGCGGCGTTCGGTTTTTAAGCTTTTGATCCTTAATGAAAAGCTCAATTGCTTCACTAAAATTTGGGCATTCCATATGAAGCTTCTGGGGTTCATTTCCATCCAAAATGTTCTTTTTTCGGGTCAAGGCTTATACCTCCTTAGTTTTTAGTAGTACGCGAAACAGTCCAATACCGCGCTACACCCAGACTTTTACGTGCACATACGACCAGACCCGAAAATACATCTAAAAAAGCAAAAAAGAGTTTCAAGCTTAATAGCTTGAAACCCCGGTATTACTGTAATATGGTGCGGCGGGGGGGACTTGAACCCCCACGCCTCTCAGCATACGCCCCTCAAACGTACGTGTCTGCCGGTTCCACCACCGCCGCATCTTGCTGGGGCTATTCTTATAAGAAGGAACCCCACCAACGGGTATTATACAATAGGATTCATCATTATGTCAATTGTTCAGGAAACTTGTCTTAAAGCACTAATAAACTAGCATCTATTTCTTTATCTACCGACGGTTTGAATAATTCCACTTTATACCAGTCTATCATTTCCATTCCATCAATTTCAAAAGAGCTTACTTCTTTTCCTATTAGTTTGCCGGCCTTTTTTTGAAACAGCCATAGATAGGGGGCATCATCAACTACTATTTCTTCAGCCCTGTTTATAAGCTTGATTCTATCCTCCGGGCTTTTGCCGGGAGTTCTTGATTGATCCAGTATTTTGTCAAGCTGAGGATTATTGTACCCCGAATAATTGCTTATTCCTAATTTGGAAGAATGAAACAGACTGAACAGAAAACTATCGGCATCCGGATAATCGGCCTGCCAGCCTAAACGGAAAAAGCTCATACTCATTTTAGGCAACTGCCCTTTGTAATAATCCCATTCCTGTACCTGGAGCTGTACCTGGATACCGAGTTTTGCAAGCTGCTCCGCAACTGCTTCTGCTACCATGCGGTGTCCTTCTCCGGTATTGTAAGTTAATATCAAAGGCTTCAGGGGTTTTTCGTTTGAATACCCAGCTTGCTCCAATAGTTGGCGAGCCTTTTCCGGTTTATAGGAATAACCAAGCATATTTTTGCTGTAGCCTTCCAATTCTATTGGAATAACACCTTTGGCTGGCAAATAAGCCCCGCCAAAAACATTTTCAATAATAGCATTGCGGTCTATGGCATAGTTCAGGGCTCGGCGCAAAAGATAATTGCCTGCAAATGGTTCTTTATTTAGATTGAATGCCAATGAATAAGTCCCCCAAAGAGGCCGTTCAATATATAAATCTTTGTATGCCGCATTTTTTCTGATATTTTTCACTTCACTGAGCGGCACGTAATCCAGATAATCCAATTTTCCCGCTTTATAATCATCAAATGCCCTGGCTTCTTCATCGTATATCTGGAAGTTGATAGATGACAGCCGGGGAAGTCCGCGATGGTATTTCTCATTACGCAAAAGCATGAAATTCTTGTTTTCCTTGTTATCTTTCAAAATAAACGGACCAGTACCCGAAAGCGATTTTGCTTTTTCATCATAATCATAGACCCAGAATAATGGATTGCATAACATGGATATAAAAGTTGTATTTGGTTTTTTGAAGCTGATATGGATGCTATGATCTCCAACTATCTTAATACCAGCAATGTCTGCTGTTTTTCCTTCGAGACACTCCGTACTGCCAGTTATGGAAAGGAAAAGCCCTAAAGAGGACCATTCCCGAGCCATAGCAAAATTTCTTTCCCAGGCTGCTTTAACATCACGCGCAGTCAGCTTCTTGCCATTGTGAAACAGCACATCATGCTTAAGGTCAATGGTAAGTAATTTGGCATCGGCAGAATATTTCCATTTACTTGCCAAGCCGGGTTTTAGCTTGCCGGATTCCTCATCATAAATAACCAGTCCTTCATATAGTGTTGAAGCTATAAGTCTTTCCTGGTGATTGGAGAGCTGTGCCGGTTCCAGGGTATTGACCTTTGCCAGTAATCCTGCGTTTAATGGACGGGTAGCCAGACTAGCAGTATAGACCGCCATGTGATGCATATGAATTATAATATGGGACCGGACTCGACGACGCTCACCCGCCGGAGGTCGAAGGTGACCGGCGTGCCGTTCGGGGTCGTGATGGTGCAGGGGGCGGCGAGATCGACCGTCAAGATCGGAAGAGCA
>JAQUBU010000041.1 GCA_028686565.1 Syntrophomonadaceae bacterium | reverse complement strand
TAAAATATCTTGAACCTGGTCAACGGTTATGGCATCCAGGCCGCAGCCAAAGGAATTGAGCTGAATCAATTCCAATTGCGGTTGGGTGGTAACAAATTGGGCTGCTGCATAGAGGCGCGAATGATACATCCATTGGTCAATAACCCTGATTGGTCTTTCCACCTTACCCAGATGGGCAATGGCATCTTCGCTTATAACGGCCATGCC
The DNA here is from genome assembly GCA_028686565.1 of Syntrophomonadaceae bacterium. Classification (GTDB taxonomy): domain Bacteria; phylum Bacillota; class Syntrophomonadia; order Syntrophomonadales; family Syntrophomonadaceae; genus JAQUBU01. The sequence goes on along the minus strand of JAQUBU010000041.1, from coordinate 13,294 downwards.
AAGGGAATTGATCATTTCAGGTATACCATGGTTTATTTCCGGGTCCAGGTGATAAGGGCGACCGGCCAGCACAATTCCTGGTTTTCCGGTTTTCTCAAGATAGGCTACTGCTTCTTCCCCTTTTTGCCTGATATCTGCTTTTAAGCGCCGATCTTCCTCCCACGCGCTTTCAACCGCATGGGCAATTTCCTTTTTTGAAACCCCAAAAGCACTTAATTCCTGATAGAGGCGAATACTCAGCTGTTTCTTGCTATTGTAGGGGAGAAACGGGATCATTAGATTAATATCGTTATCCCGGATCATGTTCATATTGTTTTTTATAACCTCGGGATAAGAAATAACCATGGGGCAATTAAAATGATGGTTGGCCCCTTCTTGTTCCAGACGCTCATATATAATTGACGGGTAAAAAATTTGTTTTGCACCCTGCATAATCAGCGCCGCAATATGCCCGTGTACCATTTTGGCAGGAAAACAGGCGGTATCTGAAGGTATGGTCGCATTGCCCATTTCATAGACCACTCTTGATGAACGCGGGGAGATTTCCACTCGGAAACCCAAACTGGTAAAAAACGTAAACCAGAAGGGGTAGTTTTCATACATGTTGAGAACCATAGGGATGCCTATAATTCCTCGCCTGGCCTCATTTTTCGGTAATGGTTCATAAGCAAGGAGACGTTTTAGCTTGTAATTATAAAGGTTAGGGAGGGACGGGCTGCCTTTGACTTTGCCAAAGACATTTTCACAGCGATTGCCGGATATGAATCTGCCCCCATCCGGGAACTTGCTGCTCGTAAGCAGACAATTATTGCCACAGCCGCCACAGCGTTTCAAATCGGTTTTAATAGAGAATCGCCTCAGACCTTCAGGTGATATAAGCGAGCTCTGCCTCTCATCTTGTTTGCGGTCCCGGGCAATCAGAGCAGCTCCGAATGCCCCCATCAAGGCAGCAATATTCGTTCTGATTACTTCTTTGCCAATTATGAGCTCCAGGCTTCTCAATACTGCATCATTTTGAAAGGTCCCGCCCTGAACCACTATTTTTTCGCCCAGCTCTTCAATATTCCTCATTTTTATAACTTTAAACAAGGCATTCTTAATGACCGAGTATGAAAGTCCGGCAGAAATATCTCCTATTGTAGCCCCTTCTTTCTGGGCCTGTTTTACCATGGAGTTCATAAATACGGTACACCGGGAACCTAAATCGACGGGATTCGATGCTTTTAAAGCCAGCTTGGCAAAATCCTGCACACTGACATTCAATGACTGGGCAAATCCCTCTATAAAGGAGCCGCAACCTGAAGAGCAGGCTTCGTTCAACATTATATTCTCTATGATCCCGTCTTCAATCTTAAGACATTTCATGTCTTGCCCGCCAATATCCAATATTAATTCAACATCGGGATCAAAAAATTGCGCAGCGGTATAGTGAGCGACCGTCTCCACTTCCCCTGCATCAATACCCAGGGCGGCTTTTAAAAGCCCCTCGCCATACCCGGTTACTGCTGAATTAGCAATTTTTGCCGCAAGCGGCAAACGGCTGTAGAGATCATTTAATATAGTGCGGGCAGATTTCAAGGGACTGCCGGTATTGTTAGCATAGGAGGAGTATAAGAGACTTCCGTTTTCATCAATTAAAACTGCTTTGGTCGTAGTTGAGCCGGCATCAATACCTAAAAAGCAATCTCCCGTAAAGGAATCTAATTTTTTGGTACGGATCTGATGAAGCTCATGTCTCTTTTTGAAGTCTTCCAGCTCATGATCATGGCTGAATAAAGGTTGGAGGCGAGAAATCTCATGGCCCGATAAACTTGCATGCTGCAAGCGATTTATAATGCTTGTTAAAGCGGTTACCGGACTATTGGAGGATGCTAAAGCTGCGCCCATAGCAACAAAAAATTGCCCCTGCTCGGGAAACAAGGCCTGATTATCATTAAGCTTCAGGGTTTCTTTAAACCTTTGCCGCAGTTGGGATAAAAAATGCAGGGGACCGCCAAGAAATGCTACATTACCATTTATAGCTCTTCCGCCTGCCAGGCCGCCAATAGTCTGATTGACAACCGCTTGAAACACTGAAGCAGCAATGTCTTCTTTACGCGCACCCTCATTTAAAAGAACCTGTATATCAGTTTTGGCAAAAACACCGCATCGAGCAGCCACAGGATATATTGTGGAAACCTGCGTAGCCAATTCATTCAAGCCATGGGCATCGGTACCCAGTAGACCAGCCATCTGATCTATGAAGGAACCGGTTCCCCCAGCACATATTCCATTCATACGCTGGTCCAAACCGTCACGGAAAAAGGTGATCTTGGCGTCTTCTCCCCCTAATTCAATCGCTACGTCAGTTTGGGGGATGAAGCGCTCAATTGTATGATTGCACGCAATGACCTCCTGAATGTGTTTGATTCCTGAATATGAGGAGATGGCCATCCCTGCTGAACCACTGACCATAACAGTAAGGGGTCTATTGCCTAGCTTTTCAAATGCAATGCTGAGCAGTTCGCTGCTGTGTTTTTTGGTCTCTGCATAATGCCGGCGATAATCCGCGTAAATGATAGCTCCATTATCATCCATAATGACCAGCTTGACAGTAGTTGAACCAACATCCAAACCCATACGCAGTATCTCGTTCATGCTCCGCCCCCCACATATTCAATCAATGATTGAAACATTGTTTGAAAGCTAGTATACTTATGATAGATTAGAATTAATTTCTTGTCAATGCCTGTTTCAACAGGTGCATTGAACAGGATGATCTACTTTTCGACAATTACTTTAAACAGCATTTTAAATACGAGGAGTTGAAGAGATGAAAGATCAGTTGGATAATCTTACAACCAAAGAAAGACTAATGCAAGTTACCATCAATGTTATTGCACAAGAAGGTTTTCAAAGCGTTACGATCAGAAAGGTTGCAGCAAAAGCAGGCGTAAATATCGCGGCTGTCAACTATCATTTCGGCTCCAAAGATGCCCTGATTAACGAAGCTTTAAAACAGGTTACTGATCAGATAAAGGGTACATTTAAATATTTGCAGACAGGAAACGATGCTGCTGAAATTAAATTGGCCGCATTTATTAAAAATTACACCGACATCCTGTTTAAGTATCCCGATATAATAAAAAACATGATCAATCATGCCATCCATGACAAGCTGATTGATCAACAGGTCGAGTACATTGCGTTTCTTAAAACTGAAGGTTTTGAATTGATCAAGCATACTATCGGGCAAATAAGACCGGAGCAGGATGAGGATTTTCACTCCTTGAAGGCATTGCATTTGTTTAGCGGTTTGTCCTTTCCGATTTTAATGGGAAAGTATATTGGTGAAGTTATGGGAGTTGATTTATCCATTGCCGAACTGCGGCAATTGCATATTAAACTATTAATGGAAAATGTTTGCCATCGCAACTAGCTCTAAAACCCCATTAATAGTCACTGCATATTTTTAAAAGCCCGGTATGTTTGGCATTTATTCCGTGCTTACTTCCTGATACTTACCATGCCTAGTCTTCCCAAAGCAGTTCTATTTTGCTGTGGTTGTATATTGGAGTAGTAAAGCCTGCGGTTTCGCCATCAACCTTTATTATTAATCTTCTGTTAAGTTTGGTTTCCATCTCTATTACATTAAAAATATCGCTAAGCATGGCATTACTCTCACCTTGATCCAGTATGATTTTGACCCCGTCTTCTATTTCTGTGTCCATGCCAACTATTTTGCCATCCATCTTAATTGCAGCACCCTTGCCCTCAAGGCTCACATTTTCACCATTAACATTGACCGTCATTCGCAGTTCTTCGGGATTTTTTATTAGATCTCCAACCCGCGGTCTGAGCTGACTCAGGGTATATAAAACTTCGGCACCGGGTGCAATATTTTCCTGATAATCGGCAGGCTTCCCATTAACCGTAGCCTTTATTGCTATCCAGGGTAAACTTCGTTCCTCGTCATTTATATAATAACGATAATTCTTTACTTCCAGCCAATGTTCTGAAATACCGGCCAGTTTTAAAATATTTACCAGATTATTAAGTGCTTTGAATTCTACCCGGGCTCTATCCGGTATCTCATCATCAAGTTCACTTTCCCTGCCATTTACAAATGCTACCGCTTTTAATTCGATACGCTCGCCATTTACAAAGACAAAACCCTTGTCTTCGGGAAGTAAATCCTTAACATATACAAATGCCGGTTTTCCGTTCTGTCCAGGCACAAATTCAATGCTGTCGCCTTCCTGAACCGGAGTATCAAGTGTAACATCTTGACCATTAAGCTTTATAATTGGGGCTGTTCCCATTTCTCCTTTGATAGCTTTTACTTCACCATTTACTTCAATGGTTTTACCGAGTCCAGGTTTTCCGAAGATATTGGCTAAACTTGTTCCCGAACTTAGCAAGGCTGTAGATATATTTACCTCACCCATGTTCCATAAGGCAATTTCTCTCCCATTTACAGTTACTTTAATAAAAGGAACCGGCCGCTTGTTAAAAGAATAATAGGCAATTCCCAGAGGAGTAACTCCCTGCGGACCTTTTAGATAATCTACCTCTATTTTTAGGTTTTCAAAACTCTCAGGTGTTTTTATACCTACTCTGTTTTTGGGCAAAGCTAATTTGTCAGCAAGAATGGCAGTAAGTGTTGGTGTCATACTTCCCCCACCCACACAAATTACCGCATCGGGTGTCTTTTGATTCAATTCTAGTATGTTGCGGCTAATTTCATCAACTAATTGTTCTATACCAGGATTTAAATCCTTTATTAGTTCCGACGAATCCAACCGCGCCTGGTTGCCTAGAACATCCCTTATTTCAACTTCTTCCCGGGAAGATAATTGACGTTTAATACTTTCGGCATGATTGAAATCCAGCAGGTAACGTCCTGCCAGCAGTTCGGTTAAGCGGTCTCCGCCCATTGGTACCATGGCATAGGCAAATATGTTGCCGTTCTTGACGACTGCTATATCTGATGTCCCTGCACCAATATCCACCAAAGCAAGGTTCAGCAGGCGCATACCGGGGGGACTAGTTATAGCCAGGGCAGCTATTGGCTCCAGGGTTAAACTATAAATATACAGCCCTACCCTTTTTAGTGAGGAAAACAGGCTATCTACCACCACACGGGGGAGGAAAGTTGCAATTAGCTTAACACCAATTTCAGAACCAACCTGTCCCACCAGATTGATAATTTCCTGGTCTTCCAATTGGTAGCTTATTACACTATAACCAACACAAAAATAATTGTTTCGGTCTTTACTTTTTATCTCTTCTTGACCTAAGAGATACTGCGCCTGGTGTACTGCTTCTATTTCCAGGGCACGTACTTCTTCCCTGCTAACTTCATCCAATACAGCACGTTTTTTACTAATAATCCCCACCGCTGTTTTCAGGGCACGGCCTGCTGCAGCCACGGCGGCTGTTTCAAGTTTTATGTGTAATTGCTCTTCAATTTTATTTTTTATGGCCAGTATTGTTGAGGCAACTGCTTCCACATCATGTATCTGACCATCCATCATGGCCCGGGTACTATGTTCAATCATCTCGCTGGCCATTATTTCGTAGCCTGACTCATTTTTTTGCATTAAAAGGCCAATTATTTTTCTGGTCCCAATATCCAGCGCAAATATCTGCTTATCGTCCACTGTTTATCCACCTCTCCAAAAATAAATAGGGGATACAACTTAAATTAACATTGTAAATTTTTTTTACCTGCCAAAGTACTTCTTTTTCAATATCTTTAATGCGAACTTAGGAAGCGATAGTTGTCTTCTAAAACGACTGGGTTCTGATAACAGGCGGTAAAGCCATTCCAGATTGAATTTGATGAAGAATTGTGGTGCCCTCAATTTTTTGCCTGAAAGCACATCAAAGCTTCCCCCAACACCCAGACAAGCCGGAACCCCAAGTAAATTCTTATATTTATTAATAAATATTTCCTGCTTGGGTGCACCAAGTGCAACCAAAAGAATATCCGGGGATTGCTCCTCTATATCCTCAATTATCTTTTCTATCTCTTGGTCATTAAAATATCCGTCACGACAGCCGCAAACTTTTAATCCATGATATTGCATAGACAGCTTTTGGGCTGCAAGATCTGCCACTCCTGGTGCAGCACCAAAAAAGAATATTTTCCAACCTTTAACTGATGCAATCCGGCAGAGCTGGTGTACCATATCAATACCTGTCACTCTGTCCTTGATTTTATAACCCAGTCTGCGGGCACCCCAAACTATTCCTATTCCATCAGCAGTTACAAGCTGAGCTGTATTTATAATTTCGCGTAAAATTTGGTCATTTAGAGCACTATAAACTATCTCAGCATTGAGGGTTATTATATGACTTGGTTTTCTCTTGTTGATTATCTCCTCAATTACTTCCAATGCTTCTTCCATAGTGACCAAGTCAATCATACAACCCAATATATTGGCTTTTGTCCATCTTTTATCAGTCATTGTTTTCCTCACAATTATCACGGGTAATAACCCTCCACGGTAAACGAAAAGCGTCAGATCGTTTTTCATTTACGTAATCAATTACTGGGGAAGATTGCCGCGCTGCGCTCGCAATGACAAGTACGCTAGTTTCATAGCAATGACAAGTACGCTAGTTTCATAGCAATGACAGGTTGACGCTGCGCTCGCAATTCTCACGCGCTGGGCGCACCACAATAAATGAATACTTTTTGCGGTTCTGGTTCATAGTTTTACCATGGCACAAGTACGCTAGTACTTTGTAAAGTCTAAAAGTTTATTATATCCTCCGAGAAAAATTTTCGCAGGGGGAGGCGGAGGAGTGAGTAATACTGGACGTATTGCGATTGACGACAACGAAGCCCTGCGAAAATTTGGCCGGTGGGAATTAGTTTTAGATTTTACAGAGTACTAGTTTCATAGCAATAATTTGCAGATACTTATCTATATTTAGTTTTCTCTAGTCATTTTCCTTCTTTACTTCAATTATTCATTAAAAAACCCGCCTTACGGCGGGTACTTTAGCCTAGGTTATACTGCCAACCTGATTAATTGCAACTTCGTTAAGCTCATCTTCTGCCTGAACCATCTTTTGTAAAGATTCATATGCTCTTACCACTGTTATAAGCGTTACCATTTCTTTTACAGCATTTACGTTGGACTGCTCAATGTAGCCTTGCAATATTTCAGGTTTTTCTACCTCAACCGGAATTTCGTCGGAGTTAACCAGAGTATCTCCTAACCTCTCGAGATTCTGCAAATTAGTAAAATTGACGATTTTGAGCTTGCTGACATTCTCCCCATTTATGCTTATATTTCCCTCGCCATCAATCAGCAATTCTCCGTCAACTTCGATAGGCGAATCATTAGTATCCAGTACCTGATAACCCTGATTGGTGGTAAGCATGCGCTCACTATTAATTTTGAATTCCCCGCTGCGGGTGAAACGCTGCCCGTCCGGTGTCTGTACTACAAAGTACCCTTCCTTGATTATAGCGACATCGGTTGGGTTTTCTGTTTGTTTTATATTATTATTGTCAAAGTCAGTATATATTCCGCTGACAGCAGCTCCCGTACCCAAGGGACCGATTTCTTCGATAGGCACATTCACCCGTTGCCCGCTGGCGTTTTCTTTCACTTCTCCTAAACGGCTCATAAGCATGTTCGGAAATGCTTTAGCAACGGCCACGTTTTTTTTGAAACCGGTGGTGTTAACATTGGCCAGATTATTTGCCACTACATCCTGTCTGGCCATTTGCAGCATCATTCCTGATCCGGCTGTATATAATCCCTTGATCAAAATACTACCTCCACAATTTACAATGTCCTGAATTATTTATCGTAAGCCAGGACCAGCAACTTTAATTAAAAGACCCTTTTAGCTCCACGATTTTTGGAGTTGCTCAATACCTTCATTTCATTCAGCACTTTGCCGGTGCCCATAGCTACACAGGAAATTGCATCTTCAGCTATATGTACCGGCAGATTGGTCTCATTCGACAGCAACAGATCCAAACCTTCAAGGAGTGATCCACCTCCGGTCATAACAATACCGTTATTTACAATATCGGCAGCTAATTCCGGCGGAGTTATTTCCAGCACTTTTTTAACTCCTTCGATTACCGCCGCGACAGGTTCCTGCAAAGCTTCCCAGCTTTCCCGGGAGGTGATTTTTATGGTTTTAGGCAGGCCGCTTACGAGATCCCGTCCTCTTACATGCATAAAACGGTCATGCTTGTCATTACTAACAAAAGCCGTACCTATCCTCATTTTTATCTCTTCAGCAGTACGGTCTCCAATCATTAAATTATATTCACGACGTATATAACGAATTATCGCCTCATCGAACTTGTCCCCTCCGACCCGAAGTGAAGTATTACACACAATTCCGCCTAATGACAATACTGCAATATCGGAAGTACCACCGCCGATGTCAACGACCATATGACCGGTAGCTTCCGAAATATCTATGCCCGCTCCCAGTGCTGCTGCAACCGGCTCTTCGATTATAAAGGCCTGACGCGCGCCAGACGACAATGTCGCTTGTCTCACCGCACGTTCTTCGACATCTGTTGCTCCCGTAGGTATGCAAGCAATTACCCGAGGTTTAAAGAAAAACGACCTGCCAATAACCTTGCGAATAAAATAGGTCAACATCTTTTCGGTAGTATCGTAATCAGCAATAACCCCTTCTTTTAAAGGCCTTATTGCCACTATATGACCTGGTGTTCTGCCCAGCATTTGCCTGGCTTCTTCTCCTACAGCAATTACCCGATTAGTATTTTTATCTATGGCGACCACAGAAGGTTCGTGGAGCACAATTCCCTTGTTCTTCTTAAAAACCAATACACTTGCGGTACCTAAATCAATACCTATATCTTCTGTAAACCACATTTATTTTAAAGGCCTCCCCAAATATAATATACAGTTATTCTACCTTTAATCCGCCTTAATTGCCATTTATTTTATTTTATCGATTATTAACTGTGAATACAGGCATATTTTTGCCGGGTTGCTTCACCTCCTCGAATATGTCGTTCCGACTTGTTTTTATCCAAAACAGATTTTACTTGTTCCGCTAGTTCCTGGTTTATCCGCGGGAGTCTTTCAGCCACATCTTTGTGTACTGTTGATTTACTTATGCCGAATACCTCAGCTGTCTGCCTTACTGTATTTGAGGTTTGCAAAATATATTTTGCTATTTTAACCGCACGTTTTCTAATATAGTTTTGCATGCTTTTCCTCCCCAAGTTAACTTTTTAAAAATATATTCACCTTGGTGAGGCTAAAGAACAAAAAGCAAAATAAGTATAGGGCATCCCCTAATAGAAATGCCCCTTGATTTTTAAGCTCTTTAGTCCTTTTTCCATTGCAACTGGTAAAAATCGATATTACTGTAGTAGTGTTTTAAAATTCCGCGATAATTCTCCCCGGCTTTGGCCATACCATCAGCCCCGTATTGACAAAGGCCTAATCCGTGACCATAGCCTCTGCTGTTAATTATCAGTTTATCTTTCTCACTTTTAAATTCCCAATTAGTTGAAGGTAAATTTAGAGCATTGCGAAATTTTTCTCCGCTGATAGTAATTCCATTAATTTCAAGCTTCTTGACTCTTCCTGTAGCACTTTTTGCGCTGATTTTGATTATTGTCTTTTTATCCGTATTAACCCCAGGAATTAGCCTTAGATCATGCTGGGAAAAAACCTGGCAGGTCTGGTATTTATTTGATTCCTGGCAATAGCTGCACTTAACCGAGCGCAAATAGGATACATCCTGCCCCCATGCATCAGCTGCACTTTCGGTGCTGCCGCCACAAGTTGAATGGTACAGCGCATCAATTACTTCCCCTTTATATACCATAATTTGTCCCGCTGTTTCCTCAACAGCCTGACGAACTTTATCCCATAAAGGCTCATAGTTTTGGGGATTTCTGCGCGCGTATTCTTCCTTGGAAATATATGCTTGACAACTATTGATATCATCAGCAACATCAGCACCTAATGGGTATGCCTTTTCGCTTAGAATCTTCTTAATAGTATAACTGCGGGCAGCAACTGCCTGCGCTTTTAAAGCTTGTAAATCAAAACTAGCCGGCATTTCTGCGGCTACCGTCCCTGTTATATACTCTTCCAGAGGAAGCTCGATCACTCGCTTTTCTTTGCTTAAATATAGTTTTATTTTAGGATTTTGTTTGATCGAGATATTTTTTTCACAGCTCTTAATGTTAAAGAAACAAAAAGCAATTATTAAAGGTATTATAATTAACAGATATTTTTTCCTTTTGACCCTCCAACTTCGCAAAGCATAACCACCTATTATAACAATCATAAGGATATTACGACTGAGGAAAGCTGCGTTTACTGCCCCTTACCCGTCACTCCTAATCCCTCACTTCTCTAGTCAATAATATTAAAAGAACCTGATTTTGATACCAGGTTCTTTCTAAATTCTTCTAATGCTTGCCCCCAGATTATTAAGTTTTTCTACAATATTTTCATAACCTCGATCTATATGCTCGCTGTTGCTTATAGTGGTTGACCCCTCTGCTGTTAGACCTGCTATCAATAAAGCGGCCCCGGCTCGTAAATCAGTGGCTTTAACATGTGCTGCACTTAGTTTGGAAATCCCTTTTATAATTGCGGTTCTACCTTCAGTATTAATTTTTGCTCCCATTCTTAATAGTTCTTGAACATGCATAAATCGATTTTCAAAAACTGATTCACTGATAACACTGCTTCCTTCTGCACAACCCAGATAAGCCATGAATTGTGCCTGCATGTCAGTAGGAAATCCAGGATAGGGTAAAGTTTTAATATATACAGGTTTTATGCTTCCAATTCTTTTTACCCATATTTGATTATCCTCTTCATCAACTTCGGCACCGGTTTCTATCAATTTTGCAGTTATTGCCTTTAAATGCTCCGGAATAATATTTTTTATTAATATATTTCCACCTGTTGCCGCCGCCGCAACCATAAAAGTACCTGCTTCTATACGGTCCGGTATGGAAGTATAATTTGTACCCTGAAGCTTATTTACTCCTTCAATCTTAATTACGTTGCTCCCTGCGCCATTTACTTTTCCACCCATGCTATTAATGAAATTAGCCAGATCAACTACCTCGGGCTCAAGAGCGGCATTTTCAATATACGTCTTTCCTTCCGCCATTGCTGCTGCCATAATAATATTTTCTGTCGCTCCTACACTCGGAAAATCAAGATAGATATGATTTCCAACCAATTTCGGTGCGCGGGCAATGATATCTCCGCAGGAAAGATTAATATTAGCCCCCAGTGCCTCAAAACCCTTTAAATGCAAATCTATTGGCCGGTTTCCTATTGCACAGCCGCCTGGTAATGATATGCGTGCTATTCCTTTTCTGGCCAGCAGTGGTCCCATTATTAGAAATGATGCTCTTATTTGTCTAACCAGTTCATAAGGCGGCTCGTTATCATCAATAGAACCGATAAATCTTACTGTATTGTTTTGCTCCCAAACTTCAATTCCCAGCGATTTGATGAGCTGAATTATAATACCAACATCATTTATCATAGGAACATTGTTAATCTGAATTTCATCATCACATAATAATGAAGCTGCTAGTATTGGTAGAATAGCGTTTTTTGACGTACTTACTTCAACTTCACCTTTCAATTCTGCTTTATTGTTTATTATCATCTCCAAATTATTTCATCACCTCCTTACCAATAGCTTTTCATTATAAAAGGAGCTCCTATATAAACCCTGGTTTTTCCATCCCTGGCGTTACTCTCAGTCACTGCCTCAATATTGTATTTCTTGCCCGAATCTGTTATCGCAGGCGACACATTGCTAATTGTCGGACTAAATCCAGTCATGCCAAGCCTTTTCGTATCCCTAAATACTTCTGAATCCTTGGCGTTGAAGTTTTTCATTACTACTTCGAGAACTTTTTGCTGAGAAAGCCGGTCTAGTTGCTCACCTATTTCACCTGAATACTGGTAATAGTAATTCCAATTAAGATCACTATCATATTTATTTATAATTCTTTGATATTCTTCTATATGTGATTTGTTTCCATATTTAAAACTAAGCAGATAATAGCTGTTATTCTTGGAATCTGTACCAATAGTTAAATTCACACTATGATTATTTTTTGTAGCTTTATAATTTAGAGTTTTCGTTTCCTGATTTGCTTTAAACTGCAGAAATTTACGTTTTATTGGCAAATCCAGATAAGTCAGCAGAGAAATCATTTTTTCCTCTAATTCTTGTGATGTGCTTGGTGTATTTATTTTTGCCCAACAATCCAAGCGAGATTCAAGTGAAATTGCACCGATTGATGCAAAAGATAGGTAAAATGGTGATCTATTTTTTATTTCCTTTTCAATAGTGTAATCAGTAATAAAATTGGCAATTGAACAAAATATAATAAAAGTTATTATATATAAACCTGATTTTATCATCAGTTCTCCCCCCTATGAATTGCTAATTAGATTCTTACCAAGCTTTGTTCATAATATTCTTTCGATGGGAAAAGTTCTGTATAAAAATCAATAAAAACCTGACAAAGTCAGGTTTTTATTGAGCATATATATTCATATATTTTTTAAGCTTCACTTAAATCTCCATTATCAATTGGCAAATCTGCGGCAAGAGAACCACTTTCTTCTTCAAGCCTTTGCTTTGCCATTTTTTGCATCTCTATTTCAAGCTCTTTTTTAATTTCTTCTTCTCTTTCTTTTTCCATTCTTTGCATGTACTCTTCTTTTCGGCGTTTAGCTTCCAGTGCTCTCTTCTCAACCTTAACAGTTTGCTTCCATATTAATACAGCAAAAATTAAGGTGGTTACAAAAACAAATCCGATAAGCAAAAGGAACATTGTTCTCAAAACGCTCCCCCCTATCTGCTTTTATCTTGTTTTATCACCATCTGTTATTCCCATCCTCTTCTTCATCTTCCCATATTTGCCTTTTTAAATCCTGTTTGGCCTTTTCTTTGGCCTTCGCCTCAAGCGCACGCTCCTGTACCTTTTTAGTGGTATGCCATAATAATAGATAGATGATTCCTTTCAAAAAATAGTACATCAAGGTAATAATAATAAGATACTTTAACATACTGTTCATATTATTATTTTATTTTACTCCTCCCAAAATATATCGCTTCTTTCTCTCTATAAATTCTATTATATCTTTTTGTACATAAATTTCAAAGCCGGAAGGGATTTAAAATCCTTCCGGCTTGAATATTAATGATTGTGATTATATGGGTTTTTGTGCCGCCTTAATTCGGGCAATTGCTCTTTGTAAGGCCATTTTGGCACGGGTATGGTTTATCTCCTCGG
>JAQUBU010000290.1 GCA_028686565.1 Syntrophomonadaceae bacterium | reverse complement strand
CAATTTCCCCGTCAGGCAGGATATCGATTTGTTCGGCAGCCGGGGTTTTGCCAAGACCCGGCATAGTCATAATATTTCCAGCCAGGGCTACTATAAATCCGGCTCCTGCTGACAGCCTTACTTCACGTATATTCATCTCAAAAGCTACCGGTCTCCCAATTAAATCAGCATTATCGGAAAGCGAGTATTGGGTCTTGGCCATACAAACGGGCAAATCCCCATAGCCCATTTCCTCAATTTTTTGCAGCATCTTTTGGACAGCCGGTGAATAATTCACCGCACTGGCACCGTAGATTTCACGGCAAATGATTTCAATTTTGCTGCTTATCGGCTGGTTCAATTCATATAAGTAACGAAAATCGCTGCCTTTTTCCGCAGCCGCCATTACCTGCTCGGCCAATTCAAAACCGCCTTTTCCTCCTTCAGCCCAAACCCGGGAAAGAGCTATACGAGCATTGGCAAGTTCACATTTGTCAATCACCATCTGGGTTTCTTCAGGGGAATCACCGGGAAATTCATTCAAGGCAACTACAACCGGGACGCCAAACTTACTAATATTCTCCAGATGTTTACTCAGGTTTTCAATTCCAACCGCCAGAGCAGCTAAATTTTTCTCCCCCAACTGGGCTTTAGCTACCCCTCCGTGATGTTTTAACGCTCTTATACTGGCAACCAGAACTACCGCATCAGGTTTTAGCTTAGCATTGCGGCAAACTATATTGAAAAACTTCTCGGCTCCCAGATCAGCCCCAAAACCAGCCTCGGTTATAGTATAATCAGCCAGTTTTACTGCCAGGCGCGAAGCAATTATACTATTGGCACCATGCGCAATATTGGCAAACGGTCCCCCGTGGATAAATGCCGGGGTGTTTTCCAAAGTCTGAACCAGATTGGGTTTAATCGCATCTTTCATGAGCAGGGCCATAGATCCTGCTGCTTTCAGATCATTTGCAGTAACTGGCTTTCCGTCTTTGGTATAAGCTATAATCATTCGCTTCAAGCGTTCTTTAAGGTCCATTAAATCACTGGATAAGCACAAGGCGGCCATTAATTCTGATGCTACACTAATATCAAACCCTGATTCCCGGGGTATTCCATCAAGTCTGCCGCCGAGACCCAGAACAATATTCCTTAGAGCCCGCTCGTTCAAATCCATTACTCTGCGCCATACCACCTGACGGGGATCAATGTTTAACGCATTGCCTTGATGCAAATGATTGTCCAGCAACGCGGCCAGGAGATTATGCGCCGTGCTTACGGCATGGATATCACCGGTAAAATGAAGGTTGATCTCTTCCATGGGCACTACCTGTGCATAACCACCTCCGGCAGCACCGCCCTTCAAGCCAAAAACCGGCCCTAAAGAAGGCTCGCGCAGGGCAACAACTGCTTTCTTGCCAAGTTTATTAAGAGCTTGTCCCAGACCAATAGTAGTAGTAGTCTTTCCTTCCCCTGCCGGTGTAGGATTAATTGCTGTAACCAAAATCAGCTTACCGGAAGGGTTGTCTTTTATTTTTTCCCAGATGTCCAATGAGATTTTGGCCTTATGCCGGCCGTAAGGCTCCAGATAACTATCTCCCACACCCAGATAATCAGCTATTTCGCTGATAGGTTTCATATTCGCAGCCTGTGCAATTTCAATATCACTTTTCATTGTTCATTAATCCTCCATTACAGGTTTTTATCATTTTACCCTATCAAATGCAATTATTCCTGGATTTTATACCCATATATCATATTCTATTTAAAGATGAGATTGCAAATATAGATTGAGGCCAAAAAACCGCTGATATCCGCACTTAAACCGGTAATTATTGAATAACGGTATTTTTTAATACCTACCGCACCGAAATAAATAGTTAATACAAAAAATGTGGTATCGGTTGTTCCCTGCATTACCGATGCACATCTGCCGATAAAAGAGTCCGGACCATATACTTTCATGATTTCAGTAGCCAATCCCAAAACTGCACTTCCCGACAGAGGACGCATAACCGCCAATGGTAAAAGTTCAGATGGAGCACCGGTTAACGTTGTTAATGGGGCTACTGCTCGGCTTAAATAATCCATGGCTCCTGATGCCCGAAAAACCGAAATGGCAATCATCATTCCTACTAAAAAAGGAATGATTTTCACCACCGTTGAAAAGCCTTCTTCGGCACCTTCCACAAAGGCTTCGTATACAGGAACTTTTCTAATAAATCCAAATACCGGTATTATTAACAATAAGAAAGGAATCGCCCATTTTGAAAGGGTTGTAAGAAAAGATAAAAGCATTTAGCCTCTCCTCCTCCATCGGCTATGGGTACGAAACCAATAATCAAGAGATACTGCGATGAGCATGGATATACTGGTAGCAAATATGCAAGGACCTACTATTTCCGTAGGATTGCTTGAAGCAAATGATAAACGCACTCCAATAATGGTGGCGGGAAGCAGAGTAATACACGAAGTGTTTAAAGCCAGAAAAGTGCACATGGCTTCGGAAGCTTCCGGTGACCCTGCATTGAGTTTTTGCATTTCCTGCATGGCTTTCATGCCAAAAGGTGTTGCCGCATTACCCAGCCCTAAAATATTAGCACTGAGATTAAGTATAATTGCCCCCATGGCCGGATGTTGCGCGGGGATGCTGGGAAACAAGCGGCTCATCAGCGGTTTAAGCAAGCGTGCAAGCAGTCTGATCATGCCGGCACGTTCGGCAATTCTCATTATACCCAGCCACAGTGCCATAATGCCAATGAGATTAAAACAAACCTGGACAGCATCACGGGCGGCACTTAACGCAGCTTCTGTAACTACTTCCACATTGCCATTGATTGCGGCAATAATAATACCTGAGGCCAACAAAAGAAGCCAAATCACATTAAGCAATTCCATTCCTCCTGAAATTACTAATTCCTGTTGAAGGTTATGATTTGGCCTTAAAAATTAGAACAATCCGTCCATTAGGACGGATCGTAGTGATGGTTATGATCATTTCGTTTTTTAAACATACATTCAATTTTATCTATGATTTGGGGAGCAATATCTACTACCCGTTCTGCCAGATGATTTCCTGATACTGATATTAGACGAACATCATTCATACGTACTACCAAAAAGCCAATCGGCTTAACTGATACTCCCGCACCGCTGCCACCTGCAAAAGGGAGCTCTGAAGCCTTAGATGAACTCCATTCATATTCTCCGCCCCCGGCAGCAAAACCGCAGGCAACTTGAGATATAGGAATGATT
>JAQUBU010000040.1 GCA_028686565.1 Syntrophomonadaceae bacterium | reverse complement strand
GGCGGCTGGCAGCATGGGATATCTGCAGTTTCTCCCCTTTTATCTGAACATTATCTTCCTGCAATTTTTCAAAACGTTGGATTCGCGCTTTTTGCTTGGTTCTGCGAGCCCGGGCTCCTTTGCGTATCCAGGCTAGTTCCTGCCGCAGCAGAGCTTGCTTTTTACCGGCCATTGTCACTTCTATGGCTTCGCGCTCCAGTTTGCGCTCCAAATAGGTGCTGTAATTACCAGGATAAGAAAACAATTGCGCCTTGTCCAACTCGATAATCCGACTGCTTACTCGTTCCAAAAAATAGCGGTCATGGGTTACCATTAAGAGTGCCCCGTGAAATCTCTGTAAATATTCTTCCAGCCAGTCAATAACCTGATTATCCAGATGATTGGTAGGTTCGTCCAGAATCATAAGGTCGGCAGGGTTCAACAAGGCAGCAGCCAGGGCTGCCCGCTTACGCTGCCCTCCGGAGAGTTGTCCCATCAGCACTGCAAAATCATGCAGCCCCAGCCGATTCAGAATACCCTTGGCATCGCTCTCCACTCCCCATGCATCGAGAGCTTCCATCTGCTGAGTAACTTGAAGCAGTTCCCGATGCAATGACTCACTCTCACCTTCACGGTCAATACACCCCAGCAACTCCCGATAGCGCCGCCAGATAACCATGCCCGGTGCATCACCGCTTATCACCGTATCCAGAACAGAGCCCTCCGGGTCAAACAGCGGCTCCTGGGGAAGATATTGCATACGCAGGTTTTTATTCCAGATGATACTCCCCCGGTCAGGTTCTTCCCTCCCTGCTACAATCTTGAGCAGAGTTGACTTGCCAGAACCATTCACACCGAGCAGGCCTATCTTTTCTCCTTCACTGATACCCAGACTGATCTCATGCAAAAGTTTCTTTTCTCCATAGGTTTTACTGACCTGATCCATGGCCAGAAGATTCATCAGCATCTCATCCTTTAGTCCATAATAATATGCTTAATTATAGCCTTTTTAGCCCTTAACCAAAAGGAACAACCACCGGCAACATCGACGGGCTGTTCATCTATAACTCATTGATAACAGGCATATTTAACTGCGTGGTTATTCACTGGACTGGATAGAAAGTAGATTATTTTAAGATTCTATCCAGCTCTGCGGATAATCCTTCGAAAATGAAAGACTGTATGATTTCAGGTTTTTTGTAGGTAATGCTGTTACTTATGTTCCCATCTTCGAAAAGGTAAACACTAACTTCCTTATTTAGCGGATTTACAATCCAATATTCTCTGACTCCGCATGACATGTAAAGATCAAGCTTCTTTATCATATCCTTGCTGCGCGTTCCGGCCGACAATATTTCCACCACCAGGGAAGGAACCCCCATGTAATAATCGTTTTCATTCAGTTTCTCTTCCAGGTCACAGATTACCATTATGTCAGGCTGGACAACATTGATGTTCTCAAGATTTCGCTTGAGGGTGATGTCATAAGGCGCCACCATTGGAGTGCATATCCCTCCCTGAAACCAGTTATAAAAAATAACAAAGAGTTCGGTCAAAGCTCTTTGATGTGCGGTTTTAGGCGAAGCCAGCAAGTAGATTTCACCATCAATGTATTCGTATCTTTCTTCGGAATTTTGACTCAGTTCCAAAAACTCCTCGTATGAGGCCTTTCTGCTGCCATAACTGTATTCTTCAGCTTTTTCTCTTACCACATCTGCCGCTGTGCCGCAATCTGAAAACCCTTCGCTTATGGCTGACAATTTGGCTATTTCCGTACCGTTTCTGGTTATGATAATATCCTCCCGGGCCACTAACATCAGGTACTTTCCAAAGTTGTTCTGCAGTTCCGTTGAGTTAACTTTCATGCTTTCCGCCTCCCCGTATAGCTAGTTTAGCTAAATTAGCTATACATATTATAGAATCTGGATGAAATTATGTCAAACGAGCTGTGCTATATGACTCAGGTTGATGATGCGACCTTTAGGGTTGAGAAGTATAGTTTTACATTCTTGCTCAGGCATCGGGATTAAATTCCGCTTGACCGGATAGAATTCTATCCCAATAGGAGTATGCCATGTTCATATAAAACTCAACGTCAGTTATAAGATCCCTGTCCACAACTGCCTGGGTTACTGCCGAGATTCGGCCTTGCTTTACCGATAGTAAGCATCACGCAATCAGGAGTTCATAATAGAGGACACAAAAAAACGGCGGAAATAAAACTCCGTCGTTTTTTTTATCAATTATCAAGTTTGAATATTTCTTCAACAGGCGTTTTTAAAAGTTTAGCAAGCTTCATAGCCAGTTCAAGAGTCGGATTATACTTATTGTTTTCGATTGCATTAATTGTTTGACGGGTAACGCCCAACTCTTTTGCCATGTCCTCCTGCCGTAATCCAATTTGCTTACGAAGTTCTTTAATTTTATTTCTCATTTTTATTCAAGTTTCCATTTAAGGAATTGGCTAATCCCCAGGTAGATTAAATTTTGAGTCACAAGCAAAAAGGATGCAGTAGTATTAAAAAAACCTCCTTCTTTAAGATAATCGTATACTGTCCATGCAAATAAAAACAAGACAGTATAAAACCATGCCCATTTAATCGCTTTTAAACTAATTGATAATTCCATTTCATCCATCTTCCTCATAGTATGCCCCCTTAAATCATCAGTAGTTTGCCTATAATTACAATTAATGCTATGCAAATTGCAGTTCCAAATAAGAAATTTCTCATAAGCAACCCCCTTCATAAAATGTAAAAAACTCTTTACATTTCACAGTATAACATTTCTAATGAAAATGTAAAGAGTATTTTACATTTTATTGAGATAAGATTAATATAAGCCTCCCCAGAGTGTTAGCACATAGTAGAAAACAAGCTAAACTATGATTATGGAAATGCTGCAACGAGGTGGGGATTAGAACACGCCACTTGTTTTGTTAATAGGAACCCGACCGCTTAAAGAAGCGGGGGGCCTATTTTCACTTCGTTATAAAGTCGAATTTGAAACACCTACTACCGGTTCTTGCTATCTCCAGCAATACCTTTCTTAGCAACAACTACTGCTATAATCTCAGATGCGGTATCATATGGCGTGCCTCTTACATCCGAATACACTTCCACGATTTCAAGGCCGTTTTCTTCAAATTCATTGCTTAATTCTGCAATTGTAAAATGCTTAAGCCAATTAAAAATCTCGATGTTCCTGTTTTTTTCTACAATTGTATACTTTTCAAGAGATACGTTATTTATATCATATTTGAAAGTCGCTTTGAATATATAGTGACGTTGAGCTGACCAAAAGCCATTGTCTGCTATTTCAAATGCCGTCCCTTCTTCAATCTTTTCATACATCTGTTCCGAACAGACATCCATGAAAATGTATCCGTCATCTTTAATGCTGTCCTTCATTATGTTCAAAAGCTTTTTCCTCTGCTCATCACTCAGGACACAGTAATCACAGAAGATTATAGTAACGAGGTCAAAAGCCTCCTTTGCTTGATAGTCAAGATAATTCAGATGAAGGTAATCAATATCCAGCCCCAGCCTTGCTGCTTGTGTTTTTGCATAATCAATAGAATTAGCGGAAAAATCAAGGCCTCGAACTTTACAACCCAACCGGGCCAAACTCGTAGTATAGAGCCCCGGTCCACATCCAAAATCGATAACGGTTTTCCCTTCCCTTAAGTTAAACCGCTCCCTAATATAATTAACTGATGCTTCAATAAAATCGGTTTTTCTAGATGCAAGATCCACTGAGGGATTCAGATGGTACTTTAGCATCTGTCTGGATATATAGGGATCATTCCAGATCTGCTTGTGCCACTCGTACATTCGTCTGCTCACCTCGTTTCAATCACCCTATAACGTTTATAGCGTAATGAAAATTGCATTACTTGATTTTACTTGCGGAAATCAATGTTTTCTTTTACGCTAGAGATTATATAATCCTTGATTACACCCTTATACTAATGTTCAGTATAACTTACTTATAAATTGTTGCGCATCTTTCCTGACCGCTTGTTTGTGATCAATCAATGACACAGGGGGACGGCAGATTGTGTCTCCAGGTTTGACTGAATTGGCTGCACTAGACCCGCTGCCCAATCACTGATAACCAATACATCAGTTGACTTCATAATAAATAACCCCCCTACTTTTTTAAGTTAATAACCCGCCCGAAAATATTAATGTGGTTATGAACATATGCAATTACAAATTGAGGCTTAAAAATATTGATAGGAACGAGACTCACCCTCGTGACTTCTGACCCACTGATATTCCTGACTTTTGCCCCCTTGTTACTATAATTGGTATTTATGTATGATAAAATAAAAAAAGAGGAGGTTTTTGCATGAAGCGATGGTCAATCGGTTTATTGGCGGCTTTTCTAGTGGTTGGTTGCCTAGCCCTGGTAGGGTGTGGAGGTGAAAAGGCTCAGGAGACATCATCAACACCGCCGGCAGCAGAGGAAAAAGGCGGTTCAGATGAATTGCAAAAAATCATGAAAGCTTCCAAGGAAGTATCCGACCTGTCTTTCGACATCGTAAGTACCTGCACCAGCGCTGATCAAACCGTTACAAGTGAGAGCAAGTATTGGATCAGCGGTAAAAAAATGAGGACGGAAACGGAAACGGCCGGAATGAAGACCATTACTATTGTCAATGCCAAAGGTGAGGCCTTGGTATACAATCCGACAGAAAAAACAGCCATGAGGATACCTGATATTGAAGCACCAAGCGATTTGCCCAATGAATGGAGCGATGAAGATGATCTGGAAGCTTACAATATTGTTGGTCATGAAAGAATGGACGGCCATGATTGTGTAGTAGTAACGATAACCGGAGCTGAAGGTTCCGGCGCTAAAATGTGGATGATGGAAGATACCGGCATGCCGGTCAGAATGGAATCGCAATCTGCTGAAGGTAAAATTGTTATTCAATACAAGAACTATAATTTAGGGAAACAACCAGACAATTTATTTGAGATTCCTGGTGATGTTCAGGTAATGGATATGTCAGCATTGCCGGATATGTCTCAATTGCCCAATATACCAAATCAGTAACAAAAGCATTAAGAAACGCCGGGAATAACCCCGGCGTTTTTGGTTGTGGCATGGACGCAGTCTGGGCAAATGGGGACGTTTCTTGCCTTGCATGCCAATGCAAGCCGCTCCCCCTGTGTCATTAATGATGCAATATTATTGGAGGTATATTAATGGATATGGAGAAACGTGATTTTAACAAGGCTGCCGCTACCTGGGATGAGAATCCTGGACGGTTGAAGATGGCCAACAACATTGCCAATATGATATTAGATGCAGTTAAATTAAGCTCCGATATGAAAGTTCTGGATTTCGGCTGTGGGACGGGGACTCTGGCTCTGAGGCTGCAGCCTTATGTAAGCTCAATAATGGCGGTAGACAGCTCTGCCGGTATGTTGGAGGTTCTTGATCAAAAGATTGAGAGTCAAAATATTACTAATGTTGCGACTCAGCATCTGGACATCGAGCAGGGGGATGTTTTGGAAGGCTGTTATGATCTTATAGTCAGCAGCATGACCCTGCATCATGTCAGGGAGCCCAGGCTGCTTATTGAGCAATTCAGCAAAATCGCTGCTCCTCATGGATATCTCTGCATTGCCGATCTTGACCCGGACAACGGTTTATTCCACGGAAAGCATAATGAAGGTGTTTTTCATTTCGGCTTTGATCGGGAGGCAATGCGCAGGATACTCAAGGATGCGGGATTTGATAATATCGAATACCTAACTGCTGCAGAAATAGTTCGTAGTATACCGGGGGGAGTGCGCCCTTTTACCATATTTCTTGTTACCGGGCAAAAGAAAATATAATACCACCCAGGATTTCTTTTAAGGTTTTTCCAAAAAGATAAGCATTTCAAACATCATCACAGTGACAAAACGAATGGCCCAGCACTGCGAGTAATCCTTGATGTATTGCACGAAGGAGCAGGCTCAAACATGATCCTTCTTTGTCAGCTCGCAGATATAAATAATGCCATTTTTAAGAGTATAAAAATGCGTATTGAGTAATAGATGTTAAGTTTGCTTCCTTTTCTTTTTTCCCTTCTTCACCATATTATTGCCGGCACCGGGAAGCATAGCTTCCACTTCTACACCGAACATGGCGGCTATATCAGCATCCGCCAGAATACGACGGCTTTTGGCCCCGGATTTACTGAGCATGTTTTGGGTTTTGCTTTGAATAGCTTTACTGATGAGATCATGGATATCCACCGCTCTCAGGGTGAAAAACATGGCAGGGTCTTCATCCAGCCTGGCTCCGATTCCATATAGGACTGCAGCTACATGTTTACACATCACCGCCCTGTCCGGACAGGAACAGTTAAAGTTGATTTCTTTGGGGGCCGGGAAGAGACCGCTGCCCTTGGCCGTAAACAATTCTGACAGTCCGGACGGAAATTTTCCATCAATCAATTCCTGCAGGGACTCAATTTTACCCTCGCAGGCCATGCGTATTTTTCCCCACTCCTCGGGCAGCAGCGGGCGGATGATAATCTCGACTTCATACGGTTTCCAAACACTCCCCTGCACCAATGCTTTAATAATGCCCTGTTCAATCTTTAAGTCCAGTACTGCCCCGTGGCGCACATAGCTGCGCCCCCGGCCAATGCGACTGGAATAGTCCGCATAACGCTCCAGATTGTCGTTCCAGGCCTTTCCCCACCAGCTTCGAGCCAGTTGCCGACCGGACATAATAACCGGGGTAAGCTCCGCTTCCCCTTTTTTCTTCAGATTTTCAATGCTCTTTTGAGCCATCTTCCGCCTTTCAGCTTTGGTTACATATTCAAGGCTGTAGTCGTCATAGTTCATATCTTTCCTCCCGGCTAGATGGTAAGCCTGAAAAGGTCGAGCAGTTGCTGGTTATCGAGCTCGGTTATCCAGGATTCGTTCAGGTCAGGAATGATTTCCTGAGTCATTTTGATTTTATCCTCGATCATAAGGTCAATTTTCTCTTCAATTGTACCCCTGGTTATGAACTTATGCACTAACACATTCTTCTTCTGACCGATCCGGAAGGCTCTATCCGTAGCCTGGTTTTCTACGGCTGGATT
This sequence comes from Syntrophomonadaceae bacterium, assembly GCA_028686565.1. GTDB lineage: Bacteria > Bacillota > Syntrophomonadia > Syntrophomonadales > Syntrophomonadaceae > JAQUBU01. Next base: position 6,570 of record JAQUBU010000040.1, on the reverse strand, counting down.
CCACCAGCGGTCAAAGTGGATGACATGATTGGCGGCGGTAAGGTTTAAGCCTACCCCGCCAGCTTTGATGGACAATATCATGAAGGGCACATATTCCGGACCCTGAAATTTGGCTACAATATCTTTGCGTTTGGCTACCGGGGTTTGACCATGCAGAACCAGTCCCTCATGGCAGAACACCGTTTGCAGAAATTCAGCCAGATGATTGGTGATTTCTCTAAACTGGGTAAACACGATAACCCGTTCCCTTTTGGCATAGATGATTTCGCATATTTCCCGCAGCCGGTCATATTTGCCGCTCTCATTAGCCAGGTAAGCAGCCTGGCCCAGGTACTGGTCAGGATGGTTGCAAATCTGTTTAAATTTCATCAGGGAAGCCAGGACCAATCCTTTTCTTTCGATTCCTTCGCTGTTTTCCAACTTTTTTTGCAGATCCTTTACCAGTGACATATATAGCGCAGCCTGTTTTTTACTAAGGCTGGCATAGCTTTTCATTTCTATTTTCTCGGGCAGATCAGCAATGATACTTTTATCACTTTTTAAGCGGCGCAGAATAAAAGGCGATACCACTTGTTTTAAGCGTCCATAACCGTCCGGCTGGTCTTTTAGCTTTTTAGCAAACCCGCTGAATTCGCGGGCATTTCCTAAAAGCCCCTGATTAAGAAAATCAAAAATAGACCATAAATCCGCCAGCCGATTTTCAACTGGGGTTCCGGTCAGAGCTATACGGCAATGAGCGTTTAATTGTTTGGCACTCTTCGTCTGCTTGGTGCCGGGATTTTTAATAGCCTGGGCTTCATCCAGAATGACAATGTCCCAGGATACTTCCTGCAACCATTTGGTCCGACCCAGCATTCCATAGGTGGTTATGAATATTCCGGCCTTAAGCTCTCCCGGTTCTGCTGAGCTGTTCTTCTCCTGGGGATGAATGAGCCGGTAATTAAGGCCGGGGGCAAAGCGATTAATCTCAGCAATCCAGTTGCCGATCAGGGAAGCCGGTATAATAAGCAGCACTTTTTCTTCCCGGCTGGAACGCAGGCTGTTCAGCAAAGCAATGACCTGTACGGTTTTCCCCAATCCCATGTCATCAGCCAAACAGGCACCCAAACCAAGCTTTCGCATGGTATACAGCCAGTTTAAACCTTTTTGCTGGTAATCCCGCAGTACCGCTTTAAAATTATCTCCAGAATCTACGCAGGCGATAGTTTCCGGCCTTCTAAGGCTGGACAGCATGTTTTCCAGCCATTCGCCATGGCTGACTTCCACTGCACCGATATTTTCATTAATCTTTAAATATTTGGACGGAGCCAGGTGAATGCGCATGGCCTCCATCATAGTCATTTTACCTCTTAATGCCATATTGTGGGCCTGCTCGTAGGCGGCCAGGGTCTCGCGCAAACGCGCATGGTCTACTTCCACCCATTTTCCCTTGATGAAAGCAAGTCCTTCCGTTTCGGAAAGAAGCTTTTGCAGTTCCTCCCTAGTAATCGTTTCACCACCCAGAGATAATTGTACATTAAAATCAACCAGGGCCTCAAAGCCAATCAGAGAGGGGGTCTTGCTGCCGATATTTATAGCTATCTTAGCAAATTCTGACTTTTTTCTCCACCAGTTGGGTATCCGGCAGAGAACGCCAGCTTCTTCATATATAGGTACCTCTTTTAAGAAGGTATGAGCTTCATCCGCATATAAGCCGATGGGATGAAATATCTCTCCGCTTTCCAGCAGCCCGGATACAAATGGACTCTGCCGGGCAGCTTTATTTACAGTTGCCAGCAGCTCCAGCAGTTTATGGCTGTTTGCACCATATTCCATAAGCGCATTTTTCAATGGCAGGTGTTTGGCCGCGCCAGTCGCCAGAGCGTCGGCTGCATAGGTAGCTAAAAATGCAAACGGGTAATCATCCCTTTGGCTTTCCACCAGATGAAAATACACCCGGCCTGCCAGGTGGATATCAGGGTTTTTGCTCCAAAAATATTCATTTATACTGCCCGCATGTTTTTTTATATCCTGGGAATAGGTCTGGTTTAGCCGGTTCCAGGCACAGGCCAGCCAGTGTTTATCGAGATATTCGGAACCATTTAAATAAGGAACCTGATTTAACAAGAGCTCCTGATCCTGATCGTTGAGAATTACGGCGGCTTGCTCGCGCAACAGCTCCAGGCCCGGAGTTCTGGTCAGATTCTTGACGAAGGCCGCTGCTACCTTATACAAGTATTGCATTGATTCGGAAAGATCATAGTCAATTTTTGATACTCCCAGCAACCACCAGGCATAATTGCAATCGGCCATATATTCGGCATAGAATTCCTTTTGCCATGCTTTTGCTTCCGGCGGCAAACCCTGGGCAAGATATTGCCAATCCAGTGCATATCCGCCATCAGGCTCAATGATGGCAATCATTTCCCGCTCTTTATTTTCATTCATTAAAGGCTATTCCTCTCCCCGTGTTCGAATATGTATATGTTTTTGCTGAATCTTGCTAAACATTTGTTTAAATGTCTTTCAGCGTTCATATGTTTATGTTGCTGATAGCCGGTTATATGTAAGATATGTCCCTAATTTCCGCTTATCTGTTTATTCAAAGATAAATTTGCCTAATCAGCTTAATTTAACTTTATTGCCATGTTATCAACTTGTCCATAAGGTTAATCTTATACATTGGAATACTCAATATAAGAACGGTCAATAGTGATTACCGGGTTTAAATTCTTGTTTATTTCGTTAATTCCGCGGGTGATTTCTTCAATTATCTGGCTTTCTTCTTTTTTATAGTTAAATGGAATTGTTACATCAAAAATTATATTGCTATGGGTGGCACCTTTTACTACTCTAAAATCATGCATTGATATAGAAGTATCTATCATTTTTATAACTTGCTCGGTTAGTTGGTGCATTTGATTGACAAATGGGTCATCTATTACAATGGGGTCCATATGTATTACTAATGGGATATCCAATTCCGCAGAAATATCCCGCTCAATATTATCGATTAAATCATGGCTCTCCAAAACATCGACCCTGGCATCAACTTCTACATGGACGGAGGCAAAACAGCGGTGCGGACCATAATCGTGTACGACCAGGTCATGAATTCCCAATACACCAGGATATTTTTTAATATAGGCAACAATCATATTGATTAACTCGCTTGAAGGCATTCTCCCCAGAAGACTATCCAGCATTTCCTTCAGTATTTTAATAGCTGATATCATAATAAAAATTGCCACGGCAACCCCCATGTAACCGTCCAGCTGAAATTCAATCAGCGGGCTTATAATCGTCGATGCCAAAACGGCTGAGGTTGCTGTCACATCCGCCAGGCTGTCGGCAGCAGTCGCGTTCATAACGGATGAATTAATGCGTTTTCCAAGGTTGGTATTTAAACGGTACAGCCATAGTTTTGCTAAAATTGAAAATCCTAATACGAAAACTGTAATTATACTGAATTCGATAGCACTCGGATGTAAGATTTTTTCAAAAGAGGTTTTTATCAATTCCCATCCTATCAAAAGGATTAAAAAACCCACAATAGAAGAAGCAATATATTCAATTCTAGCATGACCAAATGGATGATCTTTATCGGGCGGCTTGTTTGACATTTTAAAGCTAATTAGCGATATTACGGATGATCCAGCATCCGAAAGGTTGTTCACCGCATCGCCGATAATAGATACACTATGGGACCAGGTGCCAACAGCGAACTTTATGATAAAGAGAAAGACATTCACAACGATGCCTACAATGCCGCCTAATTTACCATACTGTTCACGAACATTGGGGTTTTTAACATCTTCATAATTTCTAATAAAGAATTTTAATAAAAAGTCGTGCATATTCTTCGATAAATGCCCCTTCGCAATTAATGTGCGTATAGTTTTAACTAATATTATAATTGTTTATGCTCCAGATAATGTATAAATTAATATCTGAATTATTATCTCATGTTCTGGTTCCTGTCAAATGCCGGAACTGAACTCGTTTAATTCCAGACGCTTAAGTTCATAAAAAAGCAATATAGCGGTTAAAATGAAAGAACCCATGTCCCGGAAAGCCTGCTTAAATGGAGAGCTTTCCGGCAGTTCTCCTTCCCACAATATCGGGTTAAAAGGACAATGATAGACTTTTACTAATCCGCACGAGGACCCACTCCCCATTATTTTTAATACTAATAGCTGTAAATCTTACATTAAAATAGTCCATATCAGCCTAATGTACTCTACTGGTACTGCTGGTAAGTTTTGACCTGCGTATTGGCAGTTTCCAACCCGGTCAAAATAAGAAAAATCGGAAGCCGGGTGAGCAGACAGATGAAAAGATTTTTCGTTATCAGTTTCATTATGGGTATGTGCTACTTTACCCTGGAAGGCTTTTGGCGGGGCTGGACTAATATTGCCATGTTATTTGTCGGGGGTCTGTGCGGAGCGCTGATCGGGATTTTGGACGAATACCCGAAGTATGTAACCCTGAAAGTATGGCAGCAGACTCTGCTGGCCTGGCTGATTATCCTGGTAATCGAATTTATTTCCGGCATGATTCTGAATGTCTGGCTGGGGATGGGTATATGGGACTATTCCTTTCTGCCATATAATTTGTACGGCCAAATATGTCTAATCTATGCCACTCTATGGCTTCCCCTGATACCTTTCGGGATATGGCTGGACAACTGGCTGCGCTGGAAGTTCTTTAATGAGAAAAGGCCATATAACCTGATCAACATTTACCGCGACCTTTTGATGTTGAAATAAGTAAGCAGAATTTTCATGGTGGGGGAATCATGCATTGTTAAAGTTATTTTTCGGATGCAGGATAAGCCCAACAAATAGAACAGAGGGATTACATATAATCCCTCTGTTCTATTTACTAATAATATGAGTATTTGGCTGGTAAATGGCCGGGAGTAGAAAAGGCGGTTATTATTAATGACAAAATATTCTGTAACGAAATCAAACTTACGGGCCAATACGGAGCTTTCGATATGGAAGATAGCAGATTTATTGGGAGTACACCGAAGAGTCGTAGAACGCTTTGCTTTGAAGCATAAAATCAGATAAACGGTGACAAAAGGACCGTCCCCTTGCCCCTCATGTTATAGGTTAAAGCCAGCAACTCACGGCGATTTTTCACCCCGGCTTTCTGTAAAATATTTCTTACATGAAACTTCACCGTGTTGGGTGATATTTGCAGGGAATCAGCAATATCTGCATTTGAAAGACCCTGGCAAATAAGCTGGTATACTCTTTTTTCGGCAGCAGTTAGCATAAAAGGGTTTTCGTTTTCCTCACAACTGGATGCAGCGGTTTCGATAATTTGCTCATTCAAAGTATTTTCGTTGGGTATAAGAAAGCTCATTCTTTTAGTAAACAACAAAGGAAAAGTCAGAAGTATAAAGATAATAATAAACGCAGACAAATTATTCTTATAAAAAGCCGGGCTGTTGCTAAGATTGAGGCCCAAGTGCGAAGATGATTCAATAATAAACCAGTACAGAACAAAGCCGGAGAGAATATAAACAGTCTGCCGGGTTTGCCTTCCGAAAGCAATAACCATAAGAATGGTAAAAACGTCAACTCCCGCAGCGCAAAACGAAAAAAGGCAAAGAGATATATAGTTGAATACCGAACCCTCAAAGGCAAGCATTCCGATGGCAACAGCACAACCTATAACGCTCATACAGTATCCTAAGAGGTATGAAGGATTGGTTATCCTTATATATAGAGAAAATAAGATAATCGCAAAAAAATACAACATATAAGGAAGAATATAAGCCCAATAATTTCCACACAAGGAATATGCATTACTGAAATATATGGTGCCTTGGGTATAAATCAAAAAGACCATAAAAAAACATATTAACAAAAGGGATAAACGCTTCAAAGTACTGCCCTCAATGAATACGTTCATTTCCGTATTTGTACTTTCGCTTGAATTAGCGTTTTTACTTACTAATAATAAGAATAGTACTGAAGAGAAACTTAGAATAAACGATAGCAGATCTCCATGCTGGGGATATATGTCAAGAAAGATATCAGACGAGTAGTAAATGACCGACAAGACTAAAAGGGTGCTCCCCACCAGGTATACCGGCTCATCAGCAGCTAAAAGCAGAATCGATATTTTATATAATAGGTAAACCACATAGATTCCCAGCAAAAAGGAAGTGACCATGAAAAACATATGACTGGCTACGAATAATCTTACGAAAAGCATCAGAATTACTGCTCCGCTAAGATAATACCAGGACCAGGAAGTAAAAAAGTAACTGGTTTTTTCATGAGCCAGCATTGTAACGGCCAGAATAAAACCCAGAATTATTGCCAAACAAAAACTTATGTTGATCGTTCCGGTATTACTAATAAAAGAAAGATAGCCGGGGCCGATGATAACCCAGCCAGCAACCAGCCCGATTAGCATACCGGTTTTTATAGAATCAAACATTTTTTGAGAACGTATGCTCAACTGTGTAAATGGTAATAATCTCCATAAATAAACAGTAAGGAGATGTTATCATGAGACAGTTGAGCGACAAGGAAATGGAGCTAGTAGCTCTAATCAGCGAGGAATGTACCA
>JAQUBU010000039.1 GCA_028686565.1 Syntrophomonadaceae bacterium | reverse complement strand
CAATGACATATAAGATAGCTCGCGATGTTCGTCAATATGGAATTTTAAACAGTTTATTTTATTGCTTTTCAGCCTGTTCTTTTGGTCAGAATGTTGAGTAATTAACTTAAAGAGCAGGATAAAACATTGTGGCATCAACATTACTGGCAGTTCACAAATCCACTCCAATAATCGTCATCCGAATTTCATTTTTACGCTCCAGAAAATAATCGCCACAATGCTTAATCCTCCTGTTGTACCTCTTCATAAGCAGACATAAATACTCTATACCTAACTCATAAAATGTTTTTGTAAAAACATTATTTCCGCCCTCTACATAACTTAATTTAACACAACTTTACCCAACTAGGCAACTGTATTATATTATGCTACAATTTGCATAAGCAGGGAGGTAATGAAGTGAAAGAAGATAACTCGCTAACCCCCGAAGAAGTGGCCAGTATATTAAAGATAACCAAGCATACGGTTTACGAAATGGTGAAACGCGGCGAACTACCCGCTTACCGTATCGGCAGAAAAATCCGCATTGAGCAAACCGATCTTGAGACCTATAAACAGCAGGGCAAGCATCTTGAGCAATTACCGGAAACAAGCAGCAAGGTTAATAAGACTGCGGCTGAGTATCGCTCTCATCGGCGCCCGGAAGCGGCTCCCGCAGCTCAAGGTCTAGTAATTTGTGGTCAGGATATACTTTTGGATATTCTGGCTCACCACCTGGAATCGCACCCTAACGGGTGCCGCGCTTACAGGCATAATGCCGGGAGTTTTTCAGGCTTATCCTATATTTATCAAAACCGGGCGCAAATGGCCGCCATTCACCTTTGGGACGGTGATAGCGATATATATAACATTCCTTATGTACGGCGTTTGGTTCCAGGTATTCCAACCATAATTATTCATCTGGCTTTTCGTATGCAGGGCTTTTATGTACCCAAGGGAAATCCCAAAAATATTAATTCCTGGGAAGATCTGACCCGTTCCGACCTGGTCTTTGTCAATCGAGAAACCGGTTGCGGCACCCGCATACTTCTGGATGAACACCTGCACCGTCTTAAGGTGGACAGGCACATGATAAAAGGTTATGAAAATGAGGAATTGACCCACCTGGCTGTTGCCAGCAAGGTTGCCCGGGGAGTGGCCGATTTCGCCCTGGGCAATGAGAAGGCCGCACTGCAAGTTCGGGGTATTGATTTTATCCCCTTGCAAAAGGAACGTTATGAGCTGGTAGTAAGGAAAGAAGATATGGCTTTGCCGCATTTTCAGGCTGTACTTGATATCCTGGCTTCCAGAGCTTTCCAGGCCGAGTTGGAAGGGCTGGGGGATTATGACTTGAATGAAACCGGCCGGATAGTGGCCGAGGTTTAGTAATGCAAAAGGAGCAAATGAAAAAAGGAAGAGGCTCTAACAAAACTGCCCCTTCCTTTTTCCATTTGCTCTTTTTTACGGCCTACCAAATCCATGTCCTGCATACCCTATATCCATTTTCGATAACGGAAAAATCCTAACATACTAAGAAAAAGGGTAGACATGCCCAGCAAAATGAATGATGCTGCACGGGGGTGATTTTCACCCGGAAGCTGAACATTCATCCCGAAAAAGCCGGTTATAACCGTAAGCGGCATCATGATTATGGATATAATCGTCAGCAAGGTAATAATCTCGCTGGTGCGTCCCGACAAGACCGAGTAATAAATTTCCGTCGAACTGTTAACCAGGTCGCGGTAGGTATTTACCGTATCCAGGATATTGTTAAGATTATCTGCTAAATCCAAATAGTAAGGGACATTGTCACTATTAACAAAAAATGAATAGCGCCCGGAAATATTGGCAAATATATGGCGCTGGGGAATCAAAACCCTTCTTAGTAAGATGAGGGTTCTTTTCAGGGTGAGAATTTCCTCAGTAATTTCACGGCCTTTAATCAGGAATATATTATCTTCCAGATCATCAATTCTAACTCCCAGCCTATCAATAATTGGGAAAGTATCATCAACAATATTATCAACGATTTTATATAAAAGATACTCCGGCCCCCGGCTCATCAATTGCGTGTCTTTCAAAGATATACGTGCTACTTTGCCTACTGCAGAAAGAGCAATAGGGTGTATGGTCACTATATAATTGGGGCCCAGAAAAACATCAAGCTCAATACTGGAAATCTCATCCTCTTCTTCAGCTTCTTCGAAATATTTCAGGGCGTGAAAAACAAAAAAATGGTAGCCCTCGTATTTATCTATCTTGGCCCGGGGACTCTCCTCTTCCTGCAAACAATCTTCCAATGCCAGAGGATGAAAGTTAAAAATATCCCCGATATATTGCAGTTCACTTTCTGAACAGTCATAGATGTCAATCCATAGCAGATTAGCACTAGAATTCAGAAGATGAGAACAATTCAATAAATCAACATCGTGATACATGCAATTGTCTTCATGATTATAGAAATAAGTCTTTATCACAGTATAATCCCTCCTCAAGCAGAAGGGTTATCGACTTAAGCGGCTATGAAAAGCAACCCTTCCCTTATTATTCTGTTTATACGCACATCTTAATCGTCCAGGTATAGGTTCCATTTCACCACCGCCTTTCATACTGCGGGTTCAGCTTATATGCTCTTTAAGCAATGATAAGTTGCAGCACTCACATACTATTATAAAGGATACTGCAGACTTTAATAATATACAAATAGCTGCTGTCGATTGTCAATGTAAGCAGGCACATATTGTCAGATAATATCTATTGCTGTACTATATTCAAATCCAGTGTTTTTGTTGGCCATTTATGAAGGTATCAGCCGTTTTAGGGTTCGCATGATATTTTTCATATTGAACCTTCGCTCCAAATGATACTCCAGATACTTTTCCAGGAATATCTCCAATTGCTTTAAGGCTGGTTCCGAAGCTCTTACCCTATCAAGCATCTTAACATTGGCATTCAGTAATAGTTTAGCCAACGCCAGAGTTTCCGGTTTTAAAGCAAGCGTATGCTCTCCCTGATATGTACAAGCACTGCACAACATGCCCCCCTCGGCCATATCAACAGCAACTAAGATTTCCTTGCTTGCGCAGTTGACGCAGTGATCCAGAATAGGAGTGTACCCCAGTGCGCTGAGCAGACTCATTTCGAAATACCTGAAAGTGAGCGGATTATATCCACGCTGGTTTAAAAAATCCAATACCGCAATGGTGCGCAAATACAAGACGGGTAAAGCCGCCCGGTCCATCAGGCTTTTATCCAGGAGTTCCAATATATAAAGAGCATAAAGGGTCCGGTCAAAGTCCTCGCGGGTATTGCCATAAAAGTCTATAATTTTCCCCTGAGTTATGAGATCCATATCTTTGCCCGCACTGAAAAATAATTGAGAATGACAAAAAGGCTGAATACATCCGCGCAAACTGCTGCGAGTCTTTTTACTGCCTTTAGCAACGGCTTTTATTTTACCCGCCTTTTCTGAAAATATGGTAAGCAATTGATCTGCTTCGCGAAGATCCATAGATTTCAAAATTATCCCGCGGCTACGGTAATACATTACATCCACTCCAAAAAGCATTGGCTACTTTTACTGCCTCGTTAACATTTTCGACCGGTACTCCAAGCTCTTGCCTAAGGTTAATATTAAAACTATAGGCCTGGTCCAAGCTAATGTCATTATAATCAAAAGCTAAATATATTCTCTCTAAATCCTGAGTACCCATAGATTTAAGATTATTAACGAACCGTTCGGTATTGACAAGAGATTCTTCATTGACCCAGGCAAATACTCTCCCCTTGATTTTGCTCATCCGTTCCCGGGCTACCGGCTGGAAACTAGCCGGAACTTCCTTGTATTCAGCATAAGCCACAGCTTTGCGAAGGATTATACCTAAGGCCAGATCATTTTTTATTAGTGCCCAGCGCGGTACACTGACTATTAAAGTGTCAGACCCGGTAACTCTAATTAACTCCTGAATTTTGTCAGTCTTTATGCCATCCAGCATATAGCTGTGTGCTGCATAGCCGGCAATCTCCGGAACAATAATAATATCCGGGGCTAGCCCCAGAGTAGGAAGGTGGTGTCCGCCATCAAAGATTACTACCCGATATGCCTGGGAACGAAGTTTAGTCAATAAAAGCATACCATCTTCAGTGGTATGCCAGGTGTCGGCGGCTGAACACTCTATTATTACCGAGCATTGTTGGGCCAGCAACTGCTCAAGCTGATCTGAATAATCTTTTTTTCCAGGTAGCAGGGTTCCGATTTTAATCTTTGAACCGGAGTGATTAATTGGCCGCAGCCCTGAATTATATAAAACTTGGCAATTGGCTTGAGCAGAAACCCACCGGGCATACCAATTCAAGGCCTGTTCATAGCCCAGAGATTTAAGCCGGTCGGAAGGATAGTTTATCATAAGGTTGGTATAAAATGCAGCAAAAATAAGCAGTAAGTATATACTCTTTTTCCACATTAAGAGGACTATCTCCCTTCAAGTCCTCCCCTTTGCCGGTATTCCTTCACCAGTTGCACAGCATTGCTGCTGCCTATTCGGTCAACTCCTGCATCTATGAGCTGCAGGGCGAAGTCCAAATCTCTCACTCCTCCGCTAGCTTTAATTCTGAGATCTTTGCGCTTACAAGTTTTTATAATATCAATATCTTGCATACTCACTCCCCGGCTGGAATAGCCGGTGGATGTTTTTATGAAATCCACTTGGGTGGTATTAAGCAGTTCAGTAACCGTCACCAGCTCTGCTTCGTTCAGCAAGGCTGTTTCTACTATTACTTTCATTTTAAAATCATAATCATTTTTCAATATTAATAAAGCCTGTATTTCTTTATTCACCAAATTGTAATCCCGATCTAAAAAAGCCCCGATATTAATAACCATGTCCAATTCATCAGCACCCTGTTGCAAGGCCAGCCGGGCTTCATTAAACTTTATTTGGCTATGCTGGGCTCCCAGCGGAAATCCTATTACCGTACAGAGCTTTACATCCTTATCGGTTAATAGTTCGGCAGCTGCAGGCAGTCTATAGGGATTAACGCAAACCGCCGCCATTTTATACAAAACGGCTTGCTCACATAACATCCTTATATCTTGCTCTTTAGCTTCAGCCTTAAGATAGGTACTGTCCATATAAGCCGCCAGCATAATTTTCTCCTTTAATACGCTTGTGTCCCCCTTACCATTAAGCAACGGAAGAAACTGCGAAGCGGTTTCCGCTCCGAGCTAGTGTTGGGCTTTCACCCCCACAACAGACTTTCACCGCCCAGTTGTCGCCCATACCGAACACACCTGCAAGGAGGCTGGAGATTTAAAAGCACCAGAAGAAACTGCGCAGTAGTTTAACATAATGCGGCAACAAGACAGTGCCTCGATATAACCCGCTGCCTGTTTTGCTGACAGAAACCCGACCGCTTTAAGAAGCGGTCGGATATCTTTTCGCCTCGTTATAGCCTATAACCCAGTTGATTGAGATTGCTCTCGCTATCACGCCAGTTCTTTTTGACCTTAACCCACAAATCCAGATATACCGGAGTTTCCAGCATACGTTCAATATCCTGGCGGGATTGTTCACCTATGGTCTTAAGCATCTGCCCGTTCTTTCCTATAATGATGCGTTTTTGCGAGTCTCTTTCAGTATAAATAGCCGCCCTGATATAAGTTTTGCCCCCAGAAGCATTCTTGAATTCCTCAATCCCTACCGCCAAAGAATGAGGAATTTCATCCCTGGTTAGAATTAGAGCTTTTTCGCGAATAAGTTCAGCCACAATGAAGGAAACCGGTTGATCGGTTAAATCATCCTCCGGATAATAAAGAGGCCCTTCCGGCAAGTCTGCAAATGTCTTTTCCAGAAGCAGCGGAAGATTGGTTCCACATGCAGCCGAAAGCGAAATGATTTCAGAGAAGCTCATGTGATTGGTAAAGGTTTTTATATATTCCTCAACCTTGACTTCATCTGCCAGGTCAATCTTATTAACCAGCAAAAATACCGGTACGGAAGCATTCTTTAGTTGTTCTATTATAAACTCTTCTCCTCCGCCGAATGGTCTGGTTACATCAGTCATATAAAAAATAATGTCAACTTCTTCCAAGCTGCGTGAAGATACCTTTACCATATATTCACCCAGGCGGTGACGGGGCTTATGAATACCCGGAGTATCTATAAATATTATTTGCCCATCATCGCAGGTATAAATCCCCTGGATACGGGTTCTGGTAGTCTGGGGCTTATCCGATACTATAGCAATTTTTTCACCAATCAAGGTGTTGAGCAGGGTAGACTTTCCTACATTCGGTCGGCCTACTATCCCTACAAATCCAGACTTCATTCGAATTACTCCTCCTATTTGCCCAAAGAAAAAACTTGAGGTAACATTTCATTCAAATTATATTCTTTATGCTGGTTTTTTTCATCGGTAATTATTACTGTTATATCTTTCGAAAACTCAGCCAATACCTGTAAACAAGCACCGCAGGGATAAATAAACCCCTTACCGCTGCTGCAAATAATTATGGTCTCAAAATCGTGTTCACCGGCATTTACAGCTTTGAAAACTGCCACTCGTTCAGCGCAAATAGAGAGTCCATATGAAGAGTTCTCAATATTGGCTCCAGTATATATTTTCCCACTTTTTGTCACAAGGACTGCTCCCACCAGGAATTCGGAATAGGGAGCATATGCCTGTTTTTGAGCCTCACGGGCCATAGTTATTAAATCAAGTTTATCCAAATATGTCTATCCTCCAAAAATACTAAAAATTTAAAAACTATTTTAACCTACCTCTAATTACTTAAAAATACAAGTTTCGCACTTGAAAGAAATTCATAGCTTTCTCGCGCCCGCTCCGTTGTTCAATAATACCATCTGCTTAGGTTCGGTACTCAGGGATGTTATAATGCTCCTGCGCCAGTTGCTCAAAAGCTGCTAATTTCTTTCAATATTAACTACAAAAGTTGAGCTAAAATAAAACATTTCAAGAAATAAAAAAATAGTCTTGTTATTATTGGTAAGTTTTCTGGCATAATTTAGAATTTAAAAATTAAAATTACTTAAATAAGGTCCGAAAATTACCACAGCCATAATAAGTGCATTAATAGCAGCCAGGAGCACTGCCCCGGCTGCCACGTTCTTGGCGAGTTTGGCCAGAGGATGATAATCATTGGTAATTAGGTCAACGCTTATCTCTACAGCAGTATTAATAGTCTCTGCAACAAGTACCATAAATATAGTAAGGAAAAGCAATCCCCATTCCAGACGTTCGAGGTGCAAAATGCAGCCTAAAGCTACTATTATTATGGTTGCTGCCCCGTGAACTCTCATATTTCTTTCACTTATAAAAGCATATACAATACCTGCCAGAGCATGGGAAAAACTAGCTATTAATTTCCGTCCTCCCATTCAAGCAACTACCTTTCCAGTTTAACCAACTGCATTATACGATCTTCCAGATCCTGCATCGCGCTGCGTTCTTCTTCACTTTCATGATCATAACCAAGCAAGTGCAGCATTCCGTGAACCACCAGAAATCCCAGTTCCCGTTCTAAACTATGCCCGTATTCCTCACATTGGGCAGCCGCTTGTTCCAGCGAAATTACAATATCACCCAAAACATTGATTTCCCCGGGGACATCAAAGTCCATTTCTGCTTCACTCAATTCATTCATAGCAAAGGATAGAACGTCAGTTGGATTGTTTTGGCCGCGATAAATAAAATTGAGCTCTTGAATGTAGCTGTTGTCAACTATCATAATACTAAGTTCAGTATTCTTAGCCAGTTTAACCAGTTTAGCTGCAGTGTTAACTACACTTATAATTAATTGTTGCAACTCCCTGGTATAGTTAATTTTGTTCTGATGATTGATTATCATGGTTTCCACTTACTTCTCTCCTTTTTTCGAACTCTTTTATAATTGTTTCAGGGTATTCGATCCGTTTATGATATACACCCTCAAGTAATTTGCAGAATGAATTGCCGATAGTATCTAAATCTCTAAAAGTAAGTTCACATAATTCCAGCTGACCATCATTCAATTTATCTTTTATTATTAAGCGTACCATATTGCGAATTTTTTCCGGGCTGGGATTTGAAAGTGACCTGACTGCTGCTTCTACTGAATCGGCCAGCATCACCAGCGCAATTTCCCGGCTTTGCGGCTTAGGTCCTTCATAGCGAAAACTTTCTTCCCCCAAATTACCCTGCCGGTCCTCTTCCAATGCCCGGCTATAAAAGTATTTTGTAAGACTTGTTCCATGGTGTTGTTCAATAAAATCAATAATCACTTGGGGCAGGCGTGCTTCGCGTGCCAACTCAACCCCATCTTTAACATGAGAAGTAATAATCAAAGCACTTAACGCTGGTGCAATTTTTTCATGTGGGTTTTCAAATACCTGCTGGTTTTCGACAAAGTAATTCGGTCTTTTTATTTTGCCAATATCATGGTAATAGGCACCAATCCTGACCATCAGGGGATTAGCGCCGATAGATTCGGCAGATGCCTCGGCCAGATTACCTACCATAAGACTATGATGATATGTACCGGGAGCTTCTAAAAGCAGCCGCTTAAGAAGATAATGGTTGGGATTTGATAATTCCAAAAGTTTATTCATGCTTGTAATCGAGAAGGCCGTCTCCAAGTAGGGTAATGCCCCAATCATCAAAACCGCTGAAAGAATCCCGTTTACTGCTCCAACAATTATTCCCACAACAGTCATATTCAGATTCATATTACCACTAATAAGAGATAGAGTCAGAATAGAAATCACATTAACCAAAGCTATATAAAGACCTGATCTGGCTAAATCCGAGATTTGGTTTAGTCGGTGAACTTGAAAAACACCTACTGTTCCGCCTACAAAGGCCGTAATACCATAAAACAACTGGTTGCCTTCACTTAATAAACCAACATAAATGGCCATTATCATGGTTAAAAAGTAAGCCAAATTAGTATTCAATAGTATGGCTACAAGCATCGACCCGGCTGCTACCGGAGCAAGGTAGCCCATCAAAGTATTCAGCTCCGGCTGATCACTAATTTTGATTATAGTTATAAACCTGGTAATTAACAATATAATTATAAATATCAAGCCAATCAAAAGCATTGAACGGTCGTTTTCATATAATTCACGATAATATCGTCTTAAAAACTCAATAATAAGCCAAAATGTTAATAGCACAAAAAGCCCTGATCCTAAAATGGTCAAAGGATAACTTCTGGATCTCTGAATACCCAGTTGTTCAAGAACAGAAATTTGTTCAGCAGTAACCCGGTCACCCTCACGGACAATGATTTCACCGGCTTTTATGGTCTTTTGTACCGATTGCACTGAATCTATTGCTTCAGTAATAGCATTATTAGTGGCTTCCTTATTAAAAAGGAGGTTCGGTTTTAAATTGCTAATAATGGCAAGCTTCATTATTTCTCTGGCCTGAGGAGCAAAGGCTACTGAATCCACCTGTTTTTCGATTTGTTCGAATGCGCCCTGCATAGTTTCTTCCGTCAAAGGTTTGTCCATGATCACCTTGACCAGACTAACTGAAGTTTGTCTCATTTTTTCCAAATCTGCAGATGAAGTATTGAGAATATAGTCAACTAGTTCCTCATCGCTAAATTGCCGTTTCTCGTTGAGCTTCTTTATACTCAAACTATTAAGCAGTTCTTTTATACGGTTTTTCTTGTCACCATCACCATCAGCTGATATTTGCTCAAGGTAGAAGTTGTTAATCTCAGTTTCTACATTTGCATAAGCATACTTATCTTCCTGATAAACCTTTTGTACTTTAGACTCAGCTTGTTTTCTGAGTTCCTCAGTCTGTTTTTCATCAACGATAACTGCATTGATGTTGGACTGAATATTGCGCTGGGCCACTTCATCCGGCCGCAACATAACCTGGGTGGGGGAAAAACTGCTGAACAATATGAATATGGTTATAGAGAAAAAGACCAGCAAACCCATAACCTTCCTGGTCCCTGGCCGGTTCAAAAAACCATATATTTTGTCCCACAGAAAAGCAAATACACTATTGATTTTCATTCCAACACTCCTAATGGTACATACTATAGGCCACTCTAATTGCCAGCCTCCTCATAAGACTCATAGGCATTGATTATCTTTTGCACCAATGGGTGCCGGATGACATCATCTTTAGTAAGATATTCAAAGGATATTCCCTTAACCTGACCCAGTATTTTCTGAATTTCAATTAAACCTGAATATTCTTCTTTAGGTAAATCAACCTGAGTTATATCCCCGGTTATAACCGCTTTCGAACCGAACCCCAATCTGGTCAAAAACATCTTCATTTGCTGAGGGGTAGTGTTTTGGGCTTCATCCAGAATTATAAAGGCATCATTAAGAGTTCTTCCCCGCATATAAGCCAAAGGCGCAACTTCAATAATGTTCTTTTCCATATAACGCTGGGTAATATCAACCCCCAGAATATCGAAGAGCCCGTCATATAAGGGCCGTAAATAAGGATTGACTAGCACTATAAAATCGCCCGGTAAAAAACCAAGTTTTTCACCGGCTTCTACTACGGGCCTGACCAGTCGTATTCTTTCTACTTCTGTGTTACGCAGAGCACCCACGGCCATAACAACTGCCAAATAGGTTTTTCCTGTACCTGCAGGACCTATTGCAAAAACCACATCATCACTTAATATGGATTGAATATATTTTTTTTGCCGCAAAGTCTTGGCTTTAACAGCTTTCCCCCGGGCAGTGTTCAATATATTACCGGATACTATATCCTGATGCTTGGTTTTTTCCCCTTTTTGAGTTAAATTATTAAAATAGTTAATATCGCTAATAGCCAGATGTCCTTCGCTTTCAACGATATCTATTAAACTCTCCAGCAATTGCAAGGTGAAATCAACATCCGCCGCTTTGCCTCGAACGGTAATCTCCGTACCCCGGGCAAAGATTTCAGCAGGACACAGGTTTTTAAGATAGCGAAAATTTTCATCACCAGTTCCCAAGAAAATACCCGCCTTTTGATTATCTTTCAGGATTATCCTGGCTTCCTTTTCTTCCAAGCACACAATCCTCCTATTTTGTTTCAATCTCAAGGTTATTATAGCATATGGAGTTGTTCATATGCCATTTGCTGCCTATTTAAATGGTCGGGCAACAGCAATATCTTCGATAGTATTAATCGACAATTTTATTCTGAGTATTGGATCGCTAGGTGAAGATATTATTTCAATTTTTGAATTCAGAACCTTTTGATTCTTTATTCGCGAAGACAAAATTTTTACCGCTTTGCTTTTTGCTATTTTTTCAGCTTGTTCAGCACTATATTCAGTTTTTTTCTTCACTTGTTCCGCCATTGTTTCTCTGTATATACTGAGGCTGCCAATCGGAGTATTTACTGTTTTGTGTTCCGTCGTCAAACTGTAATACGGAAAAGCATCCCCCTTCTGCCCTATAATTCGGATCTTCCTGCCTGGAATTTCAATATAAATTCTACTTTTCTTGTTACCGGTAAGAATAGTTTCTTCGGACACAAGACGGCATTCTCCATAACTCTGATAATTAACCTCTGCCTTAACGGTCCCTCTGGCTCTAACCATATAGGGCTGCTTTACTTCTATAGTATTTTCCTCTATAAGAAAAGGACTGGTGGATGGAAACATTATTCCCGAGATTAAGATTTCTCCACGTGCAACTACATCACCTTCCTTGACTGCTGGCTGCCCGTCCAGAACCAGCACTTCCTTGACCACACCATCTTTGGATGCTACCATATGACATTGCCCGCTTATCTCATCCTGCGGAAATACTTTTTCCACCACTTCAATATTGGCCTTAACACCATCTATCCCCACCTTTATATAAGCAAGTTCACTAAGTTCCTTATGCATAGCTTTCTCAACTTCGCTGGTAATAAAACCCCATTTTGCTGCACCCTCATAAACTCCATATTTTGCTGCGCTTGTTAGTATGCGTTTTTTTTCAACTTGTTTATTCCCACTGACATCGACAAACCAAATAAAAGATGATAATAGATATAAAGATGCCACAAAAATCAAGGCCCCGCTTAGAAATCCTACTCTCCTTTTAAATACGCCCTTAAAAAAGGGGAAACCCTGTTTATTGGTGATTTCCAGAATATAATCATTCTCTTCACAAATGCTCTTAAGTGCCTCATAACCACTTGCCTTGACTTTTAGAACAATACTATTATGTTCTTTTTTTATATCCCAAATATATATACCTCTGCTTAATGCCATATTAATTACTTTTTCCTGTTTTTGACCACTAATCTTAACCCCGATAACACCGCCCAACTGATCAAAAATCCGCTTACCCATATTTCACCTCTCTTTTCAATCCAGATATTTTATGGAGTAAATCTCACCAGATACGGCCATCTCATCTGGCATAAGGTTTTTAATCTCCAATTTTTCACCTTCGATTTCCAGAAATCCCCGGTTAAGATTTATTCTGAGGCGATTAATAGTAAACTCGATAATCCCCCGATGGTTTTCCAAATATAGTTCATTGCGGCCTAACAAGGTTACCTTGGGCAGGTCTAAAACCAGGTCTTTAGGTATTTCTAAAAAGTCCGTAACGACCTTATTTATTCTTTCTCTGCGCCGGTCCATGATTTTCCCTCCTTAATATTTAAACCCCTCATCACAAAATATATGAATTAGATAAGCACAAAATTCTTAAGGATGGCTTAAGGAAGTAATTTTTAGCAGATAAACATACAAGTCGGGTCAGACCAGAGATTTCGCAGATTATCTTAAATTTCTTACATCCCCCCCAATACGTCCTCTGCCTCAATATGCAAGCAGATATTTGTATGCTTTTGATATGCAGGATAATATATAATGAAGTGAGAAATTTGTTAGATATTGATCGCTTGGGTTTTTAGCATCGAAAGAAATAATTCTTTTGCACCGCTGCAATTAAGTGGGAGATTAAGCACCAGAAGAAACTGCGCAGTAGTTTCAACATGCTGATGCAACGAGGCAGTACATCGTTATAACTCATTGCCTGTTTTGTTAACAGAAACTCGACCGCTTAAAGAAGCGGGGAATATATTTTAATTCGTTATATAAAGAAAGGGGAAATAAATGATACCTGTTATTGGTTTTGTTGGTTATTCCAACTCGGGAAAAACCATGGTCGTTTCTAGTATGATAAAAATATTGAGCAAACGGGGATACCGGGTAGCTGCTATCAAACATGCCAGTCACGGCTATGATATAGACATTCCCGGAAAAGATTCCTGGCAGCATTATGAATCTGGTGCCCAAAAGGTAATAGTTGTTGGTCCCTCATCTTTTACGATTCATCAACGTTGTCCGACACCTCCCGAATTAAACGATATCCTAAGTACTGTTTCAGATGTTGACCTGATTCTATTGGAAGGCTTTAAACACGAGCCACATCCAAAAATCGTAATAATACGAGAAGAATATCAACCTGAAAAAATAGGCATAAACCACGAGGTCTTAGCTGTTGTCAGCGATGCCCGGGCTAATTATGATATTCCTTTATTCTCTTTTGAACAACTTGATTCACTTGCTGATCTTTTGCTCGAGACCTTTATTCAAAATGATTAATCAGGAGGGACGTGGGGAGAGACGTGGGGGGGGGGACGTGGGGACAGGAACCTTGTCCCGGAGGGGACGTGGGGACAGGAACCTTGTCCCTGACAAATTCACGTGGGGAGCGGGACAAGGTTCCTGTCCCCACGTCCCCCCCACTTCCCTGTCCT